>JAITMT010000520.1 GCA_031277235.1 Tannerella sp. | reverse complement strand
TTTTACAGGTATTCTCAAAACGGTTTTCAATTTTGACCCTTCTGTTTTTCTGGGGTCGGACAGATATATTTCGTGATGTCTTCTTCTATCGCTCAAATCGCTTTGCAAGCCGTTTTCCGCAATAAAATCATTCATCAGTTTCAACGTTTCCGGCTCGTCGTCATACGGACCGATATGCAGACACTGTACGCACAAACCTTCCGTTATTTTCAGAAGTTTTGCTTTTGCCGCGTCTATCTTTTTCTTTTTCGACGCCTCATCGCACGCCCATTCAAATACTTTTTCATCAACAAATTCGGGCAAGCGTATCACCGAAAGCCAGCAATATTTGGATTTGTCTTTAACGGAAAAATCCGTTTCGTTGTCGAGCCACCAAAAACCCTCCAAAGGCGGAACAACATAATCAAAATAGCCGTCGGGCGCGTTGTTTCCCATTTTGCTCATTTTGACGGTGTATTGAATGCCGTACAAAACCCCTATTGCCTGTTGATACTCCCCGTTTTCATCGTTTGGATTGCCCCTGCCTTCGACGGCGACAAACAGCATTTCGGGAACATCAATCATTGCCGGTTTGCTTTTGGGTAAATACAGGTCTTTGTATTCTTTTTTGTAATCTATTACGTTTGCCATATTCATATTATTTAATGGGTATAAAAATTTTCGTTAATAAATCTTCTTCTTTCGTGTTGTGCGGACTGTTCAGATATTCCTCGAACGCCAAACCGTAACGCAAATTGTAATCGAAATTAATACTGATATTATTGTACAATTCCTGAAGTCCCGAATAACTGCCTTTTAGCGTATAAACGGCATATTTCCCTTTTCGCAACCGTATAGTTCCAAACTCGCCTTTGGGGACAATCTTTTTTTGCACCAATGCACAGGCATAAAAACGGCATTGTTCGGATTTCGTTACATTCGGGTCGTCGAAACTTATTCCCATAAAACGGGTTTTTTCGGAATACGCTTGATTATCAGACAAAAAACAGACAAGTTTGTCCCACGCTGTATTGTAAAGTTCACTTTCGCCATATTTTCCGATAATCCGAATGTAAACCAACTCTAAATCTTCTTCTTCACATATTTCCGATTGCAGATTTTGCCTGTTGCCGCTGCTTTTTACATAACCTTCCAGTTTTGCCTGCAATTCATTTATGTATGTTTTCGGCGATATTCCGAAATGTTTTTTGAACGCTTTTGAGAAAGATTGCGGATTGTCGTAACCTACTTTTCCGGCAAGTTGCGTCAGGCTCATTTTTTCTGTTTGCATATATAACACAGACCTTTCCACACGCTGTCTTGCAACATACGAGAACAAACTTTCATTCAGTGAGGAACGCATAATACGAAGCAATTGCCGTTGAGAAACATAAATATGGTCGGCCAGTTTGTCCAACGCCAATGGCTGGTGCAAGTTTGCACTGATATAGTCAATTATCTGATTGACTTTTCGCCGGTATATTTCTTCCGTATCGTTTCGCATATTTCAAATATATTTCGGAGGCAGAATTAGTGCTTTTGAATGAATTAATCGTTGTCCAATCCCGCCAATTTTTGTTTGTTGCAGTATGCTATTCTGAAACGTATTGAAACATTGACGAACCACATCACGTATAATGAAAGTATGTTATATTACCGTAAATTTTAAACCCATGAAACCCGTAAAAACATCATTCATCCTGTGGTTAGCATTGTTGTCAACCGCATTGCAGGCGCAAACCGAAAACGACCTGAAACTGTTAGACGCCTGCAAGGAAGAAGTCAGCGCGATTAACAGCATGACACTGTACAAGAAACAGTACATTTGGGGACCTGTCCGGGAAAACGTCGGTAATTTAACGATAGTTGATTACAGGGATATAGTCATGGAAAGCAGTATGATTTTTTACGATGCGGAAAAACGAATACGCAAATATATCAAAACGTTCAACGACCCCGAAGGCAGCGGATTTTCGATTTACTGGTTCGATGCGGACGGATACGAAGTTCATTCCGTATTCCATATCCCTTGGGACAGAGCGGGAAATCAATACGCCAAAAAAGGCAAACCGGTTTATCTCAACATGGAAACGATAAACGAAAATTACGAAATCGAAGAAATCATTGAACAATACGGCGGTGAAACTTATGTGTTTCATGCCGACAGCATCAAAAACCGTCTTTATGAACCTCTCAAATTAGACCCCGGGGTTGACCCGAAAGTAACCTTTTCGCCGCCGCAAGCGGGCGACAAAACGGTAACCAATGTCCGCCGCGCCAACGTGCGCAAAGCGCCTGCAACCGACGCCGAACGAATAAAAGTCATCGGATTGGGAAGCATCGTTCAAATTCTGGAACGCGCCGGCGACCAGTGGTACAGGATAAATCTCAACGGCGAAACGGGATATATCTTCGGCGAACTCCTTGAACCTGTGGAACGGGAAGTGAAAAAAGAGACGGAAAAACTAACCTCTAACCACTAACCGTTAAAATCGTGAAAACAGTAAAAACCCTAATCATCATCTTTTTACTCTTGCAGGCAAATATCTCTTTTGCACAGGAAGTATTTACCGACACCCTCACGAACAGGGAATATCTGTTTCTATGCGGCGTGTCGCACGACTTTCAAAAAATGAAACTCCATGACGGAAGCAAAATTATCTGGAAATCGTATAAAGAGTTGGAACAATCGGATTTGTTAAGCAGTAAAAATTTCCTGTCGAAAATATTCAGTCGAAACCTGTATTTTGTATTACAGGGGCACAATTGGAGTGCGAAAATGACCGGCGACAGCCTGAACTTCCCCGATTACACCACCGGCGAACTGCTAAAATTCAACATCAAAATATATCCTGACGACGACCTGATGACACGATTTTCCGTTATGTTTAAAAGTTCGGATAACAGGGCTTTTGGCGTCGTTACTTACAAAGGATGGACTTCGGGCAGACAGGAAATATGCACGCTCGACAATGGCGATGACGAAAGTTTCAGCCTGTTTGACGTTTATCTTTGTATAGACGGGAAGGTGTACAGAGGCTGCGTATATATCGAAAGTGAAAAGCCGTAATTCCATGAAAACCATAAAAATATCAATCAAATTTATAATATGAAAATTTTCAAAAAGATGACAAACAGGTTAA
>JAITMT010000479.1 GCA_031277235.1 Tannerella sp. | reverse complement strand
TTTCTTCCCAGGTTTCAAAACGATAATCAGGAATCCACTGTCTGATTTTGTTTACATAAGCGCTGTCCCGCTTATACTGTAAACGCCCGATGACGTCCATTATTTTTTCTGTTCCGTTTTTGAAAGCCCAACTCTCTGCCGGCGTACTTTTATCGGTATAAATGATATGGTCATTGCTCCTTTTTATGATTTGATATACAAATTGGGGGATTAGTTTGGTCTTGATACTGTCTCCTCCGGATCCCATAAATCTAATATACCGTATATTGTCGGGAATTGCTGCTGCCGGATAACAAAACCGTTTTATCCCGGTTTTATGGCAAAGATATTCCATACTGTTTTCCGCAGGAAGCCGTAAAGTATCTGCCAAAAATCCTGCATTGTCGGAACCGGAAATGGAACCGGTTCTGCTTCCTGTTCCTGCCGTTATGGCAATGGCAGTATATTGATCGCCATATTTTTTGTCAAGATAATAACCCAGCGGCTCTTTATAATCAGCCGGGCGTTTTATTTTATTCAAATGTCCGTTGTGAGCATAAATGACGGCTGTTTCATCTTCCTTCAAAAACAAATCGAGCAAAAATGAAGTGTTTTGCCACATGCCGGAATCTCTTATCAAAATGGAATAAACGGCATCAATACCACCCAAAAGAGGACCAAGACTAAGATCAGGATCTTTTGTTTCCGGACTTTCATGGAAACTTAAAGCGTTGACGTACAGCAATAAATCCGTATAGGTATCGCCGATATTTTTTCTCAACTCCGGCTCCTTCTCAATCAGGCTGTCTTCGGTAATTATACTTCCATTATTGTAGCAATTGCCGACTAATGAATAGAAATCCCTGTAATTGGCTGAATCCATGACTGCATTGATTACATCCCCGATGGCGTTCAACCGTCCAAAAAATATAAGTCGCATGACGTCCATCCCGAGAAGATGGACATTTTCATCATGTTGCGTATTATAGTCTCTCAACCACAGTAGAAAATCCCTGTAAATACTCTCCTCCGGGAACGAAAACAATACATTATGTTTCAAAACAATATCGCCAATATCTTCCTGCGGCAACATGCCTGTTACATACAAATCGCTTTCCAGCATCAAATCTATGGGCAATTCCAACAAAACCAATTTGCAGTTCCCGTTCACAATCCGGTCTTTGATAAGAGCGATTGCCATTTCCTGAATTTCCCTGCTGCCGTGGATGGTTTCACCCAGTCCAATCACTTTTTTCCCGTCAAAGATGGACGATATTTTTGATAAATCGTTGCCGGACAAATCTATAACCGCTTTTTTATTTAATCTTTCTCCCATCCTTATAGGCGTGGGCGCTACCGGATAAAGACTTTTGTTTCCGGCAGTTACGACAACGGTATCATACCAAAAATGTTGTTCAGCGGCTTTGTTCATTTCGTAATATAGAAGAGAATCACCTCCGTAATAAGTAGCCGGATTTCCTTCTATTTCCATCCGTAAATGCAATAATTTAGCATTTTCCCCGGGTTGAATATAAAGGGTATTTTCTTTCCATCGGGTTTGATTGATATTCAGGGAATCCCTGTGCAGTTCAAAGGCGTTTTCGTCCATGGAAATGGCATAAATCATTGCTTTTTTAATATTTTGACACCTTGAATTGACGCCGATTCTAATTAAACTTTCCGGTTCGGTTATTTCCAACAGACCGTTTTGGTTAAAAATAATTTTATTGCCTCTAAAGTTTTCTATTTCAAGTGGATATCTGTCGTTTATCATCTGCGAAGAGTCAATCCGTGCATTCAACCGGCTAAATGATTCAATCTGCCAAATCTTTCTGTCTTCGGTATTTGTCGAACACGAAATGAGAACTGTTAAAATTGAAAAAAGAATGTACTTGATTTTTTTCATAAAAAATGCAATTTTATTTTACCGCAAAGTTATGAAAATAATACAATGATACAATTTTTTTGTGGAAATTTTCAAGAAAAGATACGTTTAAGGTAAAATCACATTTTTTACTCCCGATACATCTCCCCGATAGCCGTTTCGTATCTTCGCGAAATCACGGAGCGGCGCAGTTTGAGCGTGTCGGTCAGTTCGCCCGTGGTCATGGATAACGGCTCGGCGAGCAGCGTGAAACGCTTGATTTTTTCAAACGAGGCGAAGTCTTTTTGACAGTCTTCGATGATGGATTTGTAGAACTTGACAATTTCTTCCTGCCCGATTAATTCGCTGTAGTCGGCAAATTTAATCCCTTTTGCCTGCGCGTGTTTTTCGAGCAAATCGAAGTTTGGCACGATTAACGCACTGACAAACTTGCGATTGTCGCCGATGGCAACGCACTGTTCGATGAAGGCATTGCCCGTGAGACTCGCTTCAATAGCCTGAGGAGCAATGTATTTGCCGTTGGAAGTTTTGAAAAGGTCTTTGATGCGTTCGAGGAAAAAGAGCGTGTCGCCTTCGAGCCTTCCGGCGTCGCCTGTGCGGAAAAATCCGTCTTCGGTAAATTCGGCTGCCGTCTCTGCCGGTTTGTTGTAATAGCCTGACATTATGGTCTTTCCCTTCACGAGAATTTCGCTGTTTGCGGGGTCAATGCGCACTTCGACGCCGGGCATCAGCGTTCCCAGGGAACCGATTTCGTAATTCGTTGTGGTAAAGCAACATACGGTAGCCGTAGTTTCCGAAAGCCCGTATCCGTAAATGATGGGAATATGGAGCGACAGCAGTGTTTCCGCCATTTTATCGGAGAGCGGCGCGCCGGCAACGGGAAACGCGCGTCCCCGGTCAATGCCGACAATTTTCCGCAGCAGCGAGAACAGGATTTTATCGTACAAGTGAAATTTTATCGCAAGCAACGCGGGAGCGCGCAAGCCTTTTCGCTTATAATCAAGAATATATCGGCGTCCCGTCCGGACGGAAGCGTTGAAAATCTTTTGAAAGAAACGCGGCGCCTGCGTGATTTTGGCATTTACGCCCATGTAAACTTTTTCCCAGAATCGCGGCACGTTACACATCAGCGTCGGACGCACTTCTTTCAACGTTTTCTGTATCTCCTTGGGATTCTGATTGATAGCAATCCGTATCCCGCAATGAAGACAGTAGCAAGTCCACGCCTTTTCAAAAATGTGCGACAGCGGCAGGAAACACATGGACAAGTCCCTGTCATTCATGAAAGTAAGTCGCAAATCGTGAATTCGCATCGCTTCGAGCATGTTGGCATGTTTGATGACGACTCCCTTCGATTCGCCCGTCGTACCCGACGTGTAAATAATCATCGCCGTGTCGTCGTTTTGCGCTTCATTGCGGCGAATCAGCGCGATGGATTCGGCGGGCGCGTTGTCGCCGAGCCGGATGAATTCGTCAAAATAAATCGAAGTCGTGTCGTCGGGATATTTCACCACCGAATTGTCGTAAATGACAATGTGTTTCAACGGCGTGTCGCCCCCTTTTTGCACCTTGAAAGCGTTGTTGTATTGCTGCTGCTCGCCTGCAAACAGTAGCCGGATTTGCGAATCGTTCACGATATATTTGATTTGTTCGGGCGAACTGGTGGCGTACATGGACACCTCGACCGCACGGACGCCGAACGCGCCGAAATCCGTGTAAAGACATTGCGGCATATTTTGCGAATAGATACCGATATTTTCCTGACTTTCAATTCCGTACTCCACCAGCGCCTGCGAAGTGAGCCGTACTTTTTCGGCAAATTCCGTCCACGAAACTTTCAGCCAGCGTCCCGTTTTATCGTCGCGATGCAACAGTTCCGTGCGCTGACCGTATTTCTCTGCCTGTCTGTATATTAATTCCGAATAATGATGAATTTTCATAAAAATCTTTGATTTATTTGAAGATTTGAGAATTTGAAAATTTGAAGATTGGACTTTGAACCTCGAACTTTGAACTTTGAACCTCGAATCTTCAAATCTTCAAATCTATAACTTATTAATAACCTGAATCATCTGTTCTCCCAAACCAATCGTATAGCCTTGCGAAACGAAGACCACACGCCCGAAAGTGTCGGCGATGATGAAGATCGGCAGGCGATTTTTGCCGTCCAATTTCATCGCTGCCGCAATCATGTCCGTGATTTTACCGTCCCGGTCAATACCGTAAGTAACCGTCGCCGGAAGCGATCCAAACTCGTTTTCATCGAACCGTTTGTAGCCCGTTTCATCGCCGAAAAGCAAAATGATACCGCGATTCCACCGCTCAAAATCGGCTTTCAGTTTGGCGACGTCGTTCAGCGCGTGATTGGTAGGCTCCTGCCGCGCGCCGAGAATCCCGATGACGAAATAACCGCGTCCGGTGGTATTCAAAATACTCGTTTCCTCGCCGGTCGCGGTATTTAGGAATTTCGCTTCGGCGTCAATGCTGCCGATGACCTGCACATCGTCGGTTCCTTCGCGCATCACGAGGGCAATATTCGTCATTTTATCCGGTGAAATCGTGAAAAATTGCAAACGCGCCAGCACTTTACCACTCGCCATGCGGGCGCCGCTTATCAGCACATAATTGCCTTCGTCCAATTCCATCGGCTTGCTAAACAGGTCTTTCCATGTATCGCCGCCGGCATGGTTTTCAAAATCCAGCGTGCGAAGCGTCGCGTCGGACTGAATTTTAGCGATGCTGAAATGGCTGTAATATTTCGGATTTCTGTTGGTTTTCGTCGGTTGGTACGAAACGGAGAGTAAACCCTGCCGTGCAACTGTCTGATTTTCATGGTCGAAATCCACATCCTGCCATCCTTGGTTGAAAAACTGCACTTTGCCCGTAACCTGCTCAATGCGGGCGGGAATCCCCATGCTTCGCGCGGCGGCAACGTAGAAAATATTGCGCGAATGTTTGTCGGCAATACGTGCCCTGAACACGCCTTGCGGCGTCACGGGAATGCGTTGCGGATTCAAATCGTCGTGAACGGCGATGTGATTTTTGATCCATTCGGCAGGAATTTTCGGGTCTTTACGCGCCTCCTGCTGCACGTTTGCATCAATTTTTTCTTGGAAGAATTTTTTGTAGGCGGAATGATATTCGTTGGATACGCGAAGGTTCAACACATTTTCGTTGAACAGGTTTTCCGCTGATACATTGCCGGTTAGCAATTCAGGAGCAATCGTTTGAGCATGATACAAGTGATCGGACAGTTTGTCCGCGCTTATGTCGCGCAAATCCTTGTCCGAAATGACGCGAAGCAACGCCAAAGCACGGTTGCGCAGGCTGTCGGGAACGCCGTTCAGAAATTTGGCGATTTCATCGTGATTTCCGCGACTTTTCACCAGAAACGGCGCCGCATCTCCGAACTTTTCGGCGATTTCACCGGTGAAAAATGTTGCCGTGTAAGCGTTGCGGATACTGTCTTCTTCGGCAATCCGGCGATTGTTTTCGGCGCGTTGGATTTCCGTAACTTCCACGGGCTTAGTATTTTCGGGTGGCGGAACGATGTCCAATTCAACGGTTTCCGTCTCGCCCGGCATTTTATCGAGAACGATGGTTACGTCCGCGTCTTTTCCGAAGGAAACTTTGCCGTAGCCGTATTTGCCGTCTTTCGACGCCCACACGAGCATGTCGCCTTTTCCGGCGGTCAGAAAACATTGTCCCGATGAATCCGTGTATTTTCGGGCGGCAGAATAAAATTCCGCATAGTTGTAAATCTTAAATTCCACGAGAGCGCTGTCAATCGCTTTTCCCTCATTATCAACAACTTTTACCGTAGTTTTGGTAGCGGGAGCATAATTTTCAATCACGTTGA
>JAITMT010000405.1 GCA_031277235.1 Tannerella sp. | reverse complement strand
GCACGTGATAAGTCTGTGTATCAAGGAAATGAATATCATATCCCTTGCCGAAAGTCATTGCATTTTCCTTTTCGGCATTGCGCATGTTTCCGTAGCCTGCCGTTTGCAATTTTTCAGTGATAAACTGCTTTGTTGCAAGATTTAAGTTCGATACTTCCATAAGAATATCAATGGTCGGTTTCGCGGCAAGTCCTGCAACCGATGTACTGCCAATATGTTCAATATTTATCGCCACATTTTCGCCCAATACTCTTGCTAACAAGGCTTTCTCCCGTTCAAAAAGCGCTTGCCAATCAGGGTTGTACTCCACAATCCGAATCGGGAAAAGTTTGCCGACCTGTTCGGCAGTCAAGTTGTCTAAATCGTTGATTTCAGATGTCATTTATAGTTTTATCCAGGCAACCAACTCTGCATCAACACCATTATTACCATATAGATATACCGCAATCTGGTTTTCGTTGGATGCAATTCCGTAACATTTGTCCGTACCTGTCTGACACACCTGATTGCCCCAGTATTTCTTCCTGTCTTCAAGCAGTCGTCCTGTTTTTCCGTTAGGAAGTTTACATTCCAGATTGATATAGCAGCCATCCAATTCGTTCAAAGAATCTACGGTTTTCAACTCCTCAATCCCCAGTTCGTGAAGTCTTTTTAAAATTTTCTCCTTCATTTTTTTAGTTATTATTTTGTTAAATATCATCCTGTCAATTCACACCGCAAAATTAAGCACCGCTAAATTCCCGTCCAATTTTTTTTGATGAAAAGCGGGATTTTCTTGATGAACGGTAGGCGGATTATTCGATGATGGCAATGACCCTCGCCGGGGCGCCGTCGGCATTTACGGTATTTAACGGAAGGGCGTAGAGCATAAATAGTTTATTGCCAATTTCTTCCAGCCGGCAAAGATTTTCGAGCAGGACGGTTTGGTTGGTTTTCAGGATGGCGCGATGGTTGGGGAGTTCTTCGGCGGCAGATTCCGGTTCGCCGACGGAAACAGGGTCAAATGACGGAGCATCAATGCCGACGCCTTTCAACTTGCGTCGATTGACCCACTCAACGACTTCGTCTGCCATGACCGGGAAACCGGCAAAATAATCGGATTTTCCCCAGAGATTGGCGTTTCCGGTGAGGAACAACAGAAATTCAGCTTCGTGGATGGCGCTCCCTTTTTCCTCCAATAAACGCATCGGGATATTTTCGTCCTTTGCAAGTCCGCGGCAATCTATGACCAATGCCTTGCCAACGAACTGTTCTGCAGGATATTGATCCAGCGTCAATCCATCGGCAAAGAGGTGAGCCGGAGCGTCAATATGGGTGCCGGTATGCGAGTAGAGGCTGATGAGGGTTTCCTGAAAGCCATGTTCGCGGTAATTGTTTGTTATACGCAGCGTTGGCGCGCCGGTGCCCGGATACATCGGCATGTTTTCGGCGATAGGGTGAGTGAGATCGATGATTTTCATTTTTTATTTTATAACGTATTTGACTGGAAATTCTTGTAATTTTCTGTAACAAAATTTCAATTTATGTTTTATCCGTGAGATGGAAGAGTTAGTTCAACAATTTGTGTAAACCAAGAGGCAATCTCTTTTTCGGAAGGAACAGGCGCAAATGCCAATTTCGGAAGTTCAGACAAGTATATGTCTTTCAGGAAATTCCATAAATTCGGAAAATCCGCGACAAGCGGAGATTGCATTATTCCCTTTTCTGCCCAGTTCTCGGGTATGTCAAACATTTGCTTGTCGTGTGCCAAAAGTTCAGAAAAATCCCGTTTGAAATCAGGAGTATTGATGTATACCGCACATCCTCTGTCTGTTGCTAGATAATATAAATCGTAAAAATGCCTGATTTTTGTAGCCAAAGCACGGCGGGGATTGGAAGAAAATGAAAAACGAAACAGCGACACCAATTTTTCCATCATTGTTTGACGCTTGTCCAGCACATTCAACAAAAACGGCTGTAGTGCGTATTCATCAATGGTTTTTGTCCGGTTGTTTGCTGCAAGGTATTCCGTAATAAATGAGGTTATCTCCTGTTTCACATTCGGATATGGATTTGCAAATGAGTTGATTTCAACAATCATTCTGTTGGGAATGGTGCTATCCACTTTTCCCAACAAAGTCGGATATTCAAAAACAGATTTACGAAACTTTGAGCCTTTGCTTGTTATGCCGTCTTCAACGATTTCCGTCAGTCCCGATGTAATTTCTTTTTCGATATTGCGAATTTTTGTTTTTAAGGTGTTACCGCTCAAGTTCTCGGTAATTATAGCAATATCAATGTCTTCCGAAAAACGGCTGATAATGCGATATCCTTTTGAGAGCGAAGTTCCACCTTTAAAAACAGTGTTTTCGACATTTTCGGAATGAGATAGCCGATGAAGAGCCAATGTAATCCAATAGTCTTTTTCCACAAAAGCGGGAATGATATTGAAATGCTTTGCCGCGAATGTGACAAGCGCGCTAAAATCTGCCGTATTTGTGTGTAAATTCATTGAATATGCCATTTCTTTTGATTGGATAGAACTTGAGTTGAAACATCCAATTTGTAAGACGTCTGATGATTCAATGCTTTGTAAAGCAGAGTTGTATCTTCATTTTCATTGTTTGTGTCGAGGATTGCGCCCAAAAGCGCAATGGTCGAAGGCGGGTATTTTATCGCCAATCGTTTAGCCTTATTGATTTGTTCGGGCGAGAGTTGCTTAAACATACTTAATAAACGACGACAAATATCGTCGGGCATTGCATCGGGAATATTCTTGAAAAAACGCAGACAATCCAACAATTGTAATACCGGAATATTCACTTTTGTAATCGTATTTTGCTGTATAACAAAACTAATTCGATAATTGCTGCGAACAACGGGTTTCTTTTCTTTGCGAACGGCAATTTGCAACGTCGCAGGCACTTGCGTCGTCAGCCCGAACTTGTTGAAAATAGAGTAGCCCGTCAAATAACCTGTAATTTTGCCGTTTTTTTCGAGTAAATCCTTGACCGTTTGAAAAGTGTCGGGCGGAAGTTCGCCAAACTTACTCATTTGAGGTTTGTAAAAACGACCTTTACATAAACGCCTTATCTGCCCGGTCGCTGCCAAATTATTCAAAACTTTGGTAACGGTATTTTTGTTTTTCACCCCTGTGCAAAAATCTTCAGCGGTGAAAACATAACCGATCGCAAATCTGTCAATCGTATTCTTAATTATGTCAGTCATTTATATTTTTATAATTTTGGCTGCAAAGATACAATTTTTTCATGTTTTCTCCCGAGAAAACCTGAAAAATCTCTGTAATATTCATATTTCTTCCACAATAATGGTCTCACCTTCAACCGATTCTGTTCGCAAACCGGCTATCTCCCTGTATTCAGGCGAGGAAAGCCATTGCAAAATCCGGGTTTTAGAGGGAAACTGAATGATGATAACGCGATCGGGCTTCGGAGAATCCCACATGGCCGTTATCCGCTCGCTTCTAACAAGGTATTTGCCGCCATAACGCTCAACAATCGGTTTAACTTTCGCGATATATTCGTCATATTGATTGCGCTTACTTGCATCCGTTATTCGGATGTTCACTATGAAGTAAGCCGGAATTTTTTCCTTCACTCCGCCCGCCGGACGTTCGGCACTTGTTTCTTCCAATTTACGTTTCATCAATTACTTTGTTTATCAATGACATTTTGAAATACAGGTAAAGCAAACAAAATTGTTCCGATAATGAAAATCACTGTCAAAATATGAATGAGTTTACTGTTTGCCTTAAGGAATATGAATTGCTGTACGGTTCTTATCAGCCAAAACAGAGAACAGCTTAGCAAAAATGCGTTGCCCAATTTTGTGTCCTGCAATTCGTAGGGGAATGCGAAGCAGAGAAACGCTACGGCGAGGAAATAATAAATTATTTGAACATTCAGTATTTGCATAATCCCCCTATTCGCGAAAAGTAATTTTTTCAAATCTTTATCCCAATTAAATCTTTTCCAAAATCCGATGTGGAATACCGCGAATACTAAACAGTAAAATCCACATAAATAAATTATAAATGTCATTTTCTTTCAAACAAATTAATTGTATAATCCAAAAGTTCAATTCCGCCTGATTTTCCGTGCCCTACGATAATCTTTTTTACTTCCGGATATTTCATCTTTACTTTTCTTACGGTTTCCGGCCACTCTTCGATATTCGCTTCCGCAAGATTACCCTTTCCTGCACCTATTTCTTTTATTAAACAGCCGCCAAACATAATATTTCCCGACGGAAAATAACCTACAATATTATCGCAGGTATGACCTTCGCCAAAAAACTCAATATGCACTTTCTCATTGCCGACTTCCAATTCTATACATTTGTCAAAACCGGTTTGCGGTTCGGGCAAACCGTTTTCTTTCGCTATCCGGATCGTTTTATTGTTGGCGTAGGAAGCAATGCCTTGTCTGTGAAATTCGTCTAAACCGCCTAAATTGTCAGTATGATAATGAGTTGGAATGATCGCTGTAATTTTGTATTTCAATGATTGTGTTACCCAATCAATCAGTTCGCGGGAAGTTTCATCGTCTGTCGGCGTATCGAAAATAACGGCTTCATCGCTATCGGCAACAATCATTCCATTACACGATACTTTTCCGAAACCCTCGAAGTCAAGAAATGAAATATGCCGGTACACATGTTCCGAAATCTGATTGACTACCAATGTCCCGGACTTATATACTTCCCTCTCTATCTCCATTTCTTTGCATCCTGAATTGTCAAGTTGCGCATTTGAGTTTACATAACCAAATGCTATAAAAAGTACTGCCAAAATTCTTTTTGTCATCTGTTTATTGTTTTTTAATTTATCCTTTGGGCTTCTCTTACATTTGCAAATACGCTTGCTTTGAATAATGGCAGGGGATTTTGCAGGTTAAGGGCGGCGCAGACTTGCCCGTATATTTTATCCTGGTCTTTGTCGCCGGAATTTGTCAAAATGTTTTTGACCGTATCGTCAATCCGCAAAAGGTAATCAATTGAATTCTTGATGACTGACTTTCCCCGGTCGGTATCGTATACGTCGTCCCAGGCAGACAAGTATCTTTCGACGCCCTCAAGCGCAAGCAATTTTTGAAGTGTTGCGATGGAGTCCCGGGCGCTGACATAGATGGGAATATCGTTTGTAGCGGGTATGGCATCGCCCGTAAACAGTTCGCCCTGTTCTTTCCACAAAAATGACAATGAACCTGCGGAATGTCCTTTTGTTTCTATTACTTGTACGGTTATGCCCTCTTCCAACGTCAATATATCGTTGTTTTTAAGCATTTTGTCAATGGAAACGGATTGATTCAGCAAGGTGTAAAAGTTGGGAATGGGACGTTCGGTAAACTGTCTGTCAATGTTTTCTATCCACGATTTTTCCATTTCGCAAGCATAAACTGTACAGTTGGATAATTCTTTGATTTTGAACGCACTACCTATATGGTCGGGATGCGAATGCGTCAGCAATATACTTTTCACTTCGGAAATATTTCTGCCGATGCTTTTGAGATAATCTTCAATGACTGTTTCCGCCCCGGCTACACCCGTATCAATCAGGTGAATACCCTTGGAGACAATGACGTAGAGATAGACAAAGCGCCGTATTTCTTCCGTGACTTTAAAATCTATTCTGATTCTTTTTATATGCATTTTATTGATATTTAAATAAATACTTAATCTTATATTCTTGTTAAATAATCCTTAAATCTTGACCGCAAAGATAATACTTCTATCATAATTTTATGTTAAGTTATTTTTATGATTTGCGTTGTAAAATTAGGCATTGGCGTCCGTCTGTAAAAAATATTTTGATGAAATGCGGAATTTTCTTGATGAATGGGAGGAGATTGCTTGCATATTTATGATTTTTGATTGTTGTTTTTATGTTAAAATATCAGTTGCCAATGCCCTACATCCCGCCATTGGTCAAATTTTCGTCCAACTTCTTTCATATGTGAAATTTGTTTGAACCCGAATTTTTCATGTAACTTGACGCTACCCTCATTCGGAATGCAAATTCCCGCTATCAGCACGTGAGTTTTGCTTGTATCTATATGATGCAACAGGTGTTCCATCAATTGCGTTCCATAACCTTTGCCGGTTTCGTTTGTATCCAGATAAATACTTTCCTCTACCGTGAGCGCATAGGCGTTGCGATTGTTCCAGTGATGCGTATAGTAATACCCTGTGATTTTGCCGTTTACCTCGCCGACGTAAAATGTATATCCCGTATTTATGATTTCTTCCATGCGCCGGCGCATTTCAATTTCCGAAACCGGCTCGGTTTCAAATGTTACCGCCGTGTTTTCAATGTAATAATTGTATATCTTACAAATCATACGGGCGTCATCCAATGTTGCTTTTCTAATAATCATAATTTTTCCTTTTGCCGTTCAGTGATTTTCACAATACTTTGCCCGGGTGTACGCCGGGTTATCATTAATTCAATATTAATTCTACAACAAACGATTTTTCTTCCTGTTTAATATTCAGCAGATGTTTGTCCGGATACAACAAATCCAACCTCCGTTTCAGATTCGCCAAACCAATTCCTCCTTTTTTGGAATGAGCCGTTTCGCCTTCGGGGATGGAGTTGGAGATATGGAAAATCAGATTGTCTTTGCTTTGTTTCATTGCAATATCAATCCGATATGCTCCGCCTACGTATTTAAACGCGTTTTCCAACAAGGGTTGAAATAATAGGGGATGAATATTCAGTTTCACGTTATGAATATTCAAATCAAACCGTAATTGCAAAGAATCGGTCATGCGCTGTTTCTGAAATTCGATGTACGTTTGCATGTAATTGATTTCCTGTTCCAGCGTAACTTCCTGATTTATATTATAAAGTTGGTAGCGCAACAGATCCGAGAGCAGTTCGATGGTCTGTTTAGCCGCATTATTTTCTCTGCTTACCTGAAAATAAACGGTGTTCAGCGCATTGAACAGAAAATGAGGGTGATATTGCGAACGGAGCATCTTCAATTCGTTTTCCAGTTCGCTTACCTTTATTTTTTCGACCAGCAGCGCCTGTTCACGGTA
>JAITMT010000326.1 GCA_031277235.1 Tannerella sp. | reverse complement strand
TTGCCCTGTGTTATTGATGGGAAGGCTTTCAGCCTTTAGCCCGTTTATCTGTTCATCCGTTTACCCCTTCGCCCGTTTCACCCCCAATCGCTACGCTTCATTGGGGGTTATTCATGTTCATCTCCTTGCGGAGATGCTGCAGGATATATTATTAAGGATTTGTAATCCTCTTATTCAATACCAAAAATTAAATCCATTCATATTGGACGAAATCCGTGCATAGGAGCAACCCTCGTGGTTGCCCTTATCCCGGAGACATATATCAGGGCGGGGACAAGCCCCGCCCCTACAACATAAAACCTTCTCAAACGTAAATTATAAATCACATAATAGAATGATACACAACCAAATAAAAATAAAATCAACCGAAAGTCCGATAAAAATTTGCCGCAATTGTTGTTTTTTTACAAAATTATGCCTTACTTTGGCGCGGTTTTTCAACGCGTTTTAACGCACTTCGGCGCTTTGCGAAATCAAAATAGTAATGTATGTAATCGAGAAGTGCCCTTAATAAAAAATACAGAAATGCACTATCCTTATCAAATTTCGTCCATCGAGCAATACCGGGATGCATACCGGAAAAGCATGGAAAATCCCGAAGAATTTTGGGATGAAGTCGCCCAACATTTTGTTTGGAGAAAAAAATGGGACAAAGTCCTTGATTGGAATTTCAAAGAACCTGACGTTAAATGGTTTATCAACGGCAAACTAAACATCACCGAAAATTGCATTGACCGCTATTTGCCGACCAGAGGCGAAGATCCCGCAATTATCTGGGAGCCGAACAATCCCGAAGACCGCGTCAGAATTGTTACCTACAACCGGCTCCACAAGCGGGTTTGCCAGTTTGCGCAGGTGCTGAAAAACAACGGCGTCAAAAAAGGCGACCGCGTTTGCATCTATATGGGAATGGTTCCCGAACTGGCGTATGCCGTGCTGGGCTGTGCCCGGATCGGCGCGATTCACAGCGTGATTTTCGGCGGATTTTCGGCGCAAAGCATTGCCGGCAGACTGGAAGATGCGCAGGCAGAGTTTATTGTAACCTGCGACGGCGCTTATCGCGGAGAAAAAGTCATTCCGCTGAAAAGCGTGATTGACGATGCGCTCATCGGCAATCGAACCGTCAAGCGGGTCATCGTTTATACCCGCACGCGAACGCCCGTTTCCATGATCAAAGGCAGAGACGTATGGTGGGAGGACGAGATGGAATACGCTGATACACAGGTGGAAAAAGACAATGTCGTTTCTTTCCCCGCGGAAGAAATGGATGCGGAAGACCCGCTCTTCATTTTATACACATCGGGCAGCACGGGCAAGCCAAAAGGCGTTGTACATACCTGCGGCGGCTACATGGTGTGGACGAATTATACCTTTATCAATACTTTTCAATACAAGCCCCGCGAAATTTTCTTCTGCACAGCCGACGTCGGCTGGATAACCGGACACAGTTACATTCTGTACGGACCGTTGAGCGCCGGAGCCACTTCGCTGATGTTTGAAGGCATTCCCACCTGGCCCAATGCCGGACGTTTGTGGGAAATTGTGGAAAAATACAAGGTCAACAGTTTGTACACGGCTCCTACCGCCATCCGTTCGCTCATGGGTTACGGATTGCAACCGTTTGAAGGTAAAGACCTTTCTTCGCTGAAAGTGCTGGGAACCGTGGGCGAGCCTATCAACGAAGAAGCATGGCGCTGGTATGACGAAAATGTCGGGAAGAAAAAATGTCCGATTGTGGACACGTGGTGGCAAACGGAAACCGGCGGTATTTTGATTTCCAACATGGCGGGGATAACGCCTGCCAAGCCTTCTTTTGCCACATTGCCTTTGCCGGGCGTAGCGCCGCTTTTGGTGGATGAAAACGGCAACGAAGTGGAAGGAAATCCGGCTGCCGGAAACCTGTGCATCAAATATCCGTGGCCCGGTATTCTCCGTACAACCTACGGTGACCATGAACGTTGCCGGCAAACGTATTTCTCTGCGTATCAGGATTTATACTTCACCGGCGACGGAGCGTTGCGGGATGAAGAGGGCAACTACCGCATCACCGGACGGGTGGACGACGTGCTCAACGTGAGCGGTCACCGCATCGGCACGGCGGAAGTGGAAAATGCCATCAACATGCACTACGGCGTTGTGGAAAGCGCTGTGGTGGGCTATCCGCACGATTTGAAGGGACAGGGAATTTATGCCTACATCATTCTGCAATCCCTGCACGGCACGGAAGAAGAGATGCGGGAAGCCATCGTACAAACCGTTTCCCGGATTATCGGTCCCATTGCCAAGCCGGATAAAATCCAGTTTGTCAGCGGACTGCCGAAAACGCGAAGCGGAAAAATCATGCGCCGCATCCTGCAAAAAATAGCGAGCGGCGAACTGCAAAACTTCGGCGATACGACAACCCTGCTTGACCCGGGCGTGGTGGAAGAAATTGCGAAAGGACGGCTGGCGAAGGAGGGATAAATGGTGACCCGCTCGAAGTAAGCAGAACGTGTGAACGGCAAGGGCTAAAGGATTCTCGCGCAGTCTTGAAAATTATTCCTTACAGTCGCCAATAGATCAACCTGCAAACGAAAAAATAACATTTTTTCCGAAAAAGTTATCCGATATCTCATTTTTTCGTATCTTTACGCACTTTTTAAAACAAAAAATTATGTGTTTAGCGATACCCGGAAAGGTGATAGAGATTGATGATTCGATTCCCGAACTGAAAATGGCGAAAGTGGATTTCAGTGGAGTCGTGAAGGACATTTGTGTGCAATGGATTGATGTTGAGAAGGATGACTACGTGCTGGCTCATGCGGGAATGGCAATTTCCGTGGTTGACGCCGGCGAAGCGGAGCAGACGCTGAAAGATTTGGAACATATCGAGCGGGTTTGACATGAAATACGTTGACGAATACAGAGATGCGGAACGCGTGAAATCGCTGGTTGCGGCAATCGCCCGAACGGCGACACGTCCCTGGAATATTATGGAAGTCTGTGGTGGTCAGACGCATACGATTGCCAAATACCGGATTGAAGAGATGTTGCCGGAAAATATTCGCCTGCTTCACGGACCGGGCTGCCCCGTGTGCGTAACGTCTGCCGGAATGATTGACCATGCGCTTGAAATTGCTGCACGCAACGACGTGATTTTCTGTTCGTTCGGTGATATGATGCGGGTGCCGGGCAGCGAAAGGGATTTGTTGCAGGTGAAAGCGGCAGGGGCGGATGTGCGTATGCTGTATTCTCCGCTGGATGCTGTGGAACTGGCTAAAAATCATCCGGATAGGGAAATCGTTTTTTTTGCGGTGGGTTTTGAAACGACTGCTCCCGTTTATCTGATGGCGCTGAAAGAAGCGGAAAGGCGTGGGCTGAAAAATTTTTCGCTGCTCTGTTCGCTGTTTGCCGTTCCACCGGCGATTGAAATGATTGTCAATCAGGAGGATAGTCAGGTGAATGGATTTCTTTTGGCGGGGCATGTCTGTGCAATCATGGGCAGTGAAGATTATGTTGTTTTGGCGGAAAAATGCCGCAAACCGTTAGTTGTTACGGGTTTTGAACCTGCCGATTTATTGTCGAGTATTTATCTGTGTATCAAACAGTTGGAGGAAGGCAGAGCACAAGTTGAAAATGCCTATAAACGTGTCGTCCGCGACGAAGGCAATCCGGCAGCGCGACGGATGATGGCGGAAATACTCGAACCGGCAGACCGCGAATGGCGCGGCATCGGCACGATTCCCAAAAGCGGTTTTGCCCTGCGCGAAAAATACGCTACTTTCGATGCGGAAAAGAAATTTCCAAGAAGTTTGCAAACGTCAGATAATGAGGATAATCCCTGTATTGCAGGCGAAATCATGAAAGGAATCAAAAACGTCTCCGACTGTCCGCATTTCGCCACGCGATGCACGCCCGAACACCCGCTTGGCGCTTCGATGGTTTCCGACGAGGGCGTCTGCGCGGCGTTTTACAAATATCGGTAACGAATTGATATGCAAACGAATCCGTAATGGAAATTAGCCGAAAAATACGTCAATTTTACGGGGAAAAAATATTTCTTTTGAAGAGCAAATCAACAAAAATAAAAATTCTTAATAGTTGGATTTTATATGAATACAGAAAAAACGAAAAAAATCATGCAGGAAGAGAAAACTACTTTACCCGTCGGAAAGTATTTGCGGGAACTTTCGATTGTGGTTCTCGGGGTGCTCATCTCGTTTGGCATCAGCAATTGGATTGGCGTCAGAAACAGCGGGAAAGACATGAAACTCCAACTGACTGCCATAAAACTGGAACTGGAAGAAAATATAAATGAAATTGATTCAAGTCTCAAAAAAATGAAACCATCCATTGATTACGCTGATTATCTGAAATCTCGCGACAAAAAATCAATCAACATGGATACCTTATATGTGTTTGAAGTGAATGGCGGCATGAATACTATTTTCTCATTCCATTTTAACTCAAACGCTTTCGAAATGTTTAAAATCGGAGGCATGATGCGTTTGGTGGATGATAAGGATTTGTTGATTTCAATATGGGATGCTTATGAAGAAATAAACGAAGCAGAAGAAACGCTTGATTGGGTGATGAAAATAAAATTGGACGAAGAATTGAAACGATTGCAATGGTCGGAAGAAGAAAAAAAGAAAAATATACCGATGTATCAATTTTACAAGGATTCAGGGTTGGCTTACGAAACCGAAAACATACTTAATCAACTCTTGGCAAAACTAAAAGAAACGGACGAAAAATTGGAAAAAGCGTTGAAGTGAAAACAATATTTTTCCAAAAAAATCCTTCCATATCACATTTTTTTGTATCTTTACGCACTTTTTAAACAAAGAATTATGAGTTGGGCGATACCCGGAAAGGCGATAGAGATTGATGATTCGATTCCCGAACTGAAAATGGCGAAAGCGGATTTCAGCGGAATTGTTATGTGTACAATTGTAAATATTGAAAATAGATTGATATGCAAACGAATCCGCAACTGCAATTAGCCGAAAAATACGTCAATTTTACGGGGAAAAATATTTTCCTGACGGGCAAAGCCGGCACGGGAAAGACGACTTTTTTGCATCGCCTCAAGGAAAATACGTCCAAACGCATGATTATCGTGGCTCCTACGGGGGTTGCCGCCATCAATGCGCGCGGGGTTACGATTCACTCGTTTTTTCAGTTGCCTTTCGGTCCGCTGGTCGGCGTCGAACGGATGGAAGAATCGCAAAAAAAACTCTTTAACCGCAATAAAATCAATATTATACGCTCGCTGGATTTGCTCGTGATTGACGAAATCAGTATGGTTCGCGCCGATTTGCTGGATGCAATTGATTATGTATTAAAGCGTTACAGAAACCGTCGAAAACCTTTTGGCGGGGTGCAACTGTTGATGATTGGCGATTTGCAGCAACTTTCGCCCGTCGTGAAAAATGACGAAAGCGCGTTGCTGAGGCAATATTACGAAACGCCCTATTTTTTCAGCAGTAAAGCGTTGAAAGAGACTGCGTTTGTGAGTATCGAACTCAAGGAAGTTTTCCGCCAGCAGGACGAGTATTTTTTGAAACTTCTGAACAAAGTGCGTGACAATGAACTGGATACGGCGACACTGGCAGCATTGAACAAACGTTATCTGCCTGATTTTGAGCCGAAAGAGGAAGAAGGCTACATCACGCTCTGCACGCATAATGTGAATGCCCAAAATATCAATGAAAAGAAACTCAGGGCATTGCATGGAAAAGAATTTATTTTCAGAGCCGAAATTCACGGAAAATTCCCCGAATACAACTATCCTACTGAATATGAGTTGGTTTTGAAAGAGAACGCACAGGTCATGTTTGTCAAAAACGATCCTTCGCCGATAAAACTGTTTTTCAACGGAAAAATCGGCAGAATAACGCGCATCGAGAATGGCGGAATTTTTGTGCAATGCCCTGATGATGAGGAAGAAATATTCGTAGAACCGCTGGAATGGGAAAATCTGTCTTATACCTTAAACAAAAATACCGACGAGATTTCGGAAGTGGTGGAAGGCACTTTCAAGCAGTTTCCGCTGAAACTCGCCTGGGCGATAACGATTCATAAATCGCAGGGACTGACCTTTGAACACGCGATTATTGACGCCCAGCATTCGTTTGCGCACGGGCAGGTTTACGTGGCGCTGAGCCGCTGCAAAACGCTCGAAGGCATGGCGCTGAAAACGCCTATTCACCCGTATGCCGTCATTACAGACCTCACGGTCAAGGACTTCACAGACGATATTGAACAAAATCCACCGACCGAAACGAAGTTTAACGACGATAAAATTTCGTATCAAAAAGACGTTTTGCTGGATTTGTTCGATTTCTATCCGATATCTTACAGAATATCAAATATTTATAAATTTATCAGTGAAAATTCCGGCAGTTTTCTGTCGCTAACGAGAGATAAATTTTCGACGATGTCGCAACTCGTAAGAACGGATGTCAACGAAGTTGCCGATAAGTTTAAAAATCAGATTAACAGACTGTTGGAAAAAGAGGAAAATATCGAACAAAATGCCGAACTGCAGGACAGAATCAGCAAGGCGTCGTATTATTTTTTGGACAAACTGCAAACCGCGATAACCGAGCCTCTGAAAAGCGCCAATCTCGATATTGACAACAAGGAACTGAAAAAACGCATTACGGATATGGTGAAAAATCTGAAGGAAGACCTGAAAATCAAGCAACAAAGCATTTTGAGCGTTCAAGCCGGTTTCCATCTCAATAATCTGTTGAAAGCCAAAGCCGTAGCGGCAATCGAAAAAGAACCTGAAAAAGAAGTCCCTGAAAAATTTGAAGAACTTCAGACGGAGGAAATCCTGTATCCCGAACTGTTCAATCATCTGAAAGAATGGCGCTTACAGCAAGCTATCGAAATGAACAGACCTACCTTTTTCATTTTCCCGCTAAAAACGTTGCACGAACTCGTAACCTACTTGCCCGTAACCGTTTCGGAACTGAACAAAATCAACGGTCTCGGCAAGAAGAAAATCGAGATGTTTGGCGCTGATATTCTGGAAATTATTCAAGACTTTTGCCGAAAAAACGGACTTTCCGAGAAGGTTATTTGAGCGCGTGAATGTTATAAACCTGGAAGGATTAGCCTGTGTGTCTGTCCGTAAACCATACAAGACACAAATACAAGCCAAACACGCAGGTCTGACTCTACAATTGCGATAATAGTTACCCCTACGGTTCACATGCCATTTATCCGTGTACCCGTTCATACAAAATCCTGGAATCTTCAAATTTTCAAATCTTCAAATCCCCCAATTTCTCCTATTTCGTCCCAAAAATCCTGTCACCCGCATCGCCGAGACCGGGCAGAATATAAGCGTCGGGATTGAGTTTATCATCGAGCGCCGCCGTGTAAATATCCACGTCTGGATGGTCGGTACGAATCCTGTTCAGTCCTTCGGGAGCCGCCACAAGGCACATCAAACGAATTAATGTACAGCCTTTTTCCTTCAGCAGACGGATTGCGTCGGAAGAACTGCCGCCCGTCGCCAGCATTGGGTCGGTAACGATCACGAGGCGCTGCTCGATGTCTTCGGGCAGTTTGCAGTAATAAAACACCGGCTTGTGTGTTTCATGGTCGCGATACAGCCCGATGTGTCCCACTTTCGCCACGGGAACAAGATTCAACAAGCCGTCCACCATGCCCAGTCCCGCTCGAAGAATCGGTACGATGGCTATTTTCTTGCCCGAAATTTCGTAAGCCCTCATTTTTTGCATCGGCGTTTCGATTTCGACCTCGCACATCGGTAGGTCGCGCGTAATTTCGTAGCCCATCAACAGGGAGATTTCCCGCAACAAATCGCGAAAATCCTTCGCTCCGGTGTTTACGTCGCGAATTTTTGTCAGTTTGTGCTGCACCATCGGATGGTCTATAATGTGTAATTTGCTCATATATTGTTTATTTGTGATTTGAAGATTCGAAAATTTGAGGATTTGAAGATTATTAATGTGCTTCCAACCAGTTGTTTCCTGCACCGCAATCGGCTATTAGCGGCACTTTCAACTGCACCGCATTTTCCATTTCATCTACAACAATTTTCCGCACTCTGTCGATTTCATCGGCATGAACGTTGAAATTCAATTCATCGTGCACCTGCAAAATCATTTTGCTCTTAATATCTTCTTTTTCAAAGCGTTGAAAAATCCGTACCATGGCTATTTTGATGATTTCCGCCGCGCTTCCCTGAATCGGCGCGTTAATGGCAAATCTTTCGGCATAACCTCTTACAACTGCATTACCGGATTGAATGTCAGGTAAATAACTCCGTCTTTTGAAAATTGTTTCCACGTAGCCGTTTTCCCTCGCTTTTGCAATGGATTCGTCCATGTAGGCGTGAATGGCGGGGTACGTTTTGAAGTATCCCTCAATGAGTTCTCTCGCTTCGGCACGCGGAATATTCAGTCTCTCAGCCAGTCCAAACACGGAAATACCGTAAATGATGCCGAAATTCGCCGTTTTTGCCTTGCGACGCATTTCCGAAGTAACGTCTTCGCCGGAAACACCAAAGATTTTGGCTGCCGTAGCCGCGTGAATATCAGCGCCTTGCCTGAACGCTTCAATCATTGCCTCGTCATTGCTCAAATGCGCCATCACGCGCAATTCTATCTGGGAATAATCCGCCGAAAAAAACAGACAATTATTACTTTCAGGAATAAAAGCCTTGCGAATCTCGCGTCCCATCTCGTCGCGAACGGGAATATTCTGCAAATTCGGATTGGCGGAACTCAGTCGTCCCGTGGAGGTAACCGTCTGGTTATAAGAGGTATGTATTTTCCCTGTTTTTGGATCCACCAATTTGGGCAACACGTCCACATACGTGCTCAACAGTTTTTTTACACCCCTGTAATCCAGTAACATAGCGACAATCGGATGCTTTTTTCGCAGTTTTTCCAGTGTGTCTTCGCTGGTGCTGAAACTGCCCGTTTTTGTCTTTTTGACCTTTTCGTCGGTAATCCGCATCCGCTCGAACAACACTTCGCCTACTTGCTTGACAGAGTTGATGTTAAACTCCATTCCCGCCATTTTGTAGATTTCATTTTCCAGCGAGTCCAATTTCTCGCTCAAAACGACGGAATATTGCTCCAACGCTCCGGTATCCAATTTCACGCCCGTATATTCCATGTCTGCAAGCACCTGAACAAGAGGCATTTCGATGGTATCAAACAATTTTTCGACCGATGATTCCCTGATTTTCGGCGCAAAATAATTTTTCAACCGCAACGTAACATCGGCGTCTTCCGCCGCATATTCGGCAACCTTTTCCACCGGTATATTGCGCATAGATTCCTGATTCTTACCCTTTTCACCAATCAACGCCTCTATCGGCACAGGCTTGTATGCCAGATAAGCTTCCGACAGGTAATCCATGCCGTGCCGCAATTCGGGATTGATCAGATAATGCGCAATCATGGTATCGAACATGCTGCCTTTCACCTGAATACCGTATTTGCGAAGCGCCAGCATGTCGTACTTGATATTCTGACCTATTTTCGCAATGGATTCGTCCTGCAAGGCGTCCGCAAAATGCGATAAAATCCTGTTTGCCACATCCATATCGGCTGGAACCGGCACATACCAAGCCTCGAACTCCTTGACAGCAAACGATATACCGACCAATCTCGCCGTCAGCGGATTGATTTCGTCGGTTTCCGTGTCGAATGCAAAAAAGGTTTGCTGCTTCAAAAAAGCGCCTAATTCTTCTATTTTTTCCTGACTGTCAACGAGATGATAAGTATGCGGAGTCGTCGTAATATCTTTCAGCGACGAATTTTTCGGGAACGTCGGCGAAACGACCGTATCCACGCTGTTTGCAGGGGCGGCTTGATCGAAAAGAGAAAGTTGTTTCGGCTCGGAATTTTTAATTTCCGGCTTGGGAGCGTCTCCGGAGGACTCCATTTTTTGTAAAAATGTGCGAAATTCCAGTTCTGTATAAATAGCCCTTAACTTCTCATAATCAACGGTTTTTCGGATACAAAGTTCCGCATCGAACTGAATCGGCACATCGGTTACAATCGTTACCAGAAACTTTGAAAACCGGATTAATTCGACGTTTTCTTCGATTTTTGTTTTCAATGCGCCTTTCAACTGCGCCACATTATCTATCAGATTTTCAACCGTTCCAAATTCATTCAGCAATTTTTGCGCCGTTACCTCGCCAATGCCTGGACAGCCGGGAACATTGTCAGAGGTATCTCCCATAAGACCCAATAAATCAATGATTTGATTCACGGACGTCAATTTGTATTTTTCCAATACTTCCTGAATGCCAAGCGTTTCATAATCGCCGCCAAATTTCGGGCGATACTGAAAAATATGTTCCGAAACCAACTGGGCGTAATCCTTGTCAGGCGTCATCATATATACGTCAAATCCTTCTTTTTCAGCCTGTTTCGATATGGTTCCTATCACGTCGTCCGCCTCGTAGCGCGGAACTTCCAGCATCGGAATATTATACGCCTCGATAATATTCCGGATATACGGCGTTGATTTCCGGATATCTTCGGGCGTTTCTTCGCGCTGTTGTTTGTATTGCTCATAGACTTCGTGTCGGAAAGTGGGTCCCGGAGGATCGAACCCAACGGCGATATGCGTAGGATTAATGCGGCGAATCACGTCTTCCAGCGTGTTCACAAAACCGAAGATCGCCGACGTGTTCATCCCTTTTGAATTAACGCGGGGATTTTTTATAAAAGCGTAATACGATCTGTATATCAGGGCGTAAGCATCTATCAATAATAATTTCATACTTCTTCTTTTTGTGAGCGTAAAGGTATGAATAATTTTTGGAAGTATAAAATTTTTTTCACAAATCACTGAAACTCTTTGACAAACGCCACAACCGTCAGCCGGTGAACCCTCAACAGGCGGGCAATTGCCGACCGGGAAACTTTTTGGTCGAGCAAAGCCTTGATTTCAGCCTCCTTACCCGTCAATTTGCGTACTTTCGACTTGCTGCCTTTCGGACGACCCAGTATAATTCCTTCCGCACGTTTCCGCGCAAGGGCTTCCCTGGTACGCTGCGAGATGAGATTGCGCTCTATTTCCGCCGACAATCCGAACGCAAAGGCAAGGACTTTACTGTTTATGTCGCTGCCCAAACGATAATTGTCCTTAATCGTCCAAACCTGAATATCGCGACTCATGCAATCGTTGAGGATTCCCATAATCATCAACAGATTTCTACCGAGCCGCGAAAGTTCCGAACATATCAGAATATCGTTTTTCCGCATCTTTTTCAGGAGTTTTCCGAGTTCCCGGTCCTGAATATTTTTCGTACCCGAAATGGTTTCTTCAATCCACCTGTTCACCGCCAATAAATTGCGCTCACAAAATCCGTTGATTTCAAAACGCTGATTTTCTACCGTTTGCTTGTCGCTACTAACCCTGATATAACCGTAAATCATAATTTTTCTGTTTTAAAATTTTCACTTAAAACGAAAAAAATGCAGACAAATGTTATTTTTTTATGTTTTTTTTGTTTTTTTACGGATACTCAATATTATTTGTATCTCCGAAGAGATGCGTCGTTCAGTAGAAAACAGTCTGTTTTTTTAACCGGATTGGGATATCCAAGCAATCTACCTCTTAACATATTTTAACACCGTATTTTTCGCATTCGTATTTATCTGTATAAGACTGATATGGGTTGGAAGGATATTTTCCGGTATTTCTACAAATTGGGTTGGTTGATAGGTTTTTCGATGGTATATCCGCCCGGAAATATCATAAACAGTGATGGATTTTACGGCAGCGCCTTCTACGGCAAACCGGTTTCCGCCGATTTTTACCGTACATTCGGCAAAAAGTACTTTTTCAACTGCCGTTCCGGGCGCACTTTCATACAGATGAATATTGTCGAAATAGAGGTATTGCGCATTGATAAGTCCGCATTCAAAAGCAATCCGCGAATTATTTTCCGTTGCTTCATTGAAAGTAAATGTCGAAACGAATGTTTTTTTTTCGGCGGTTAAATTGACATCCCGATAATTGAATGACCGGTAATCATCATAATTTTTACCGATTCCGGCTCCGATTGTTACCGGAGTCGAGGCATAGGCGTCGAACAGAAAAGTATAGGTATATCCCTTTTTCAGGGTGAAGGAGAAATATAAAAATTGAATATGCCAGTTGGCACTGCCCGGCGATAACACTTCCAATCGCGCTTCTCCGTCAACGACTTTCGCATTTCCCGTCGCTCCATATTCCGGAAACTGGTTGAAATACCAGGGCTGGATACTGTTATTGAAAGCGCTATTCTTCACTATCACCGTATCATACGCATGACAATCATAGGCTCCCTCATAACCGGTCAGCGCACGCAACAGCCCGGTACGGTAACAGTCCAACGCAGGGTCATATATGCCGAATCCGCTGCAATACTCCCAGTAGGCGCCGCTAAAATCATTTTCATCGAAAACAGTGCGTAAACATCCTATCCATCGCGCTCTCGAAGCGTCGTCCGCATTTCCTATCGCGCCAAATTCACCGATATGAACAGGCACATTGTTTTTCTCCGAATACTGTTTAATTACATTCATATCATCAACGATGGCTTTCACTTGAACTGCAGTACTATCCCACGTTACGCCGACAGGCAAATTCTGACCCGTCCAGTCTGCACCCTGATGTGTGAAATTAAACGGATTATAATAATGAACCGTCAAGATTATATTCGGGTCATCGGGTAATTTCAACTGGGATAACCCGCCTATCCCACCCCAATCCGCAGTGCCGACAAGAACCATACGATCAGGATTTTTCTCCCTTATTTTCGACAATCCCTCTATCAAATACTGATTCCAGAGGGCAGGCGTAAAATTGCCGTTGGGTTCGTTCAGTATTTCGAAATACAAACTGTCGGAATAATTCTGGAACCGGGTCGAAATCTGATCCCACAACGCCAGATAGCGTTCCCTGTGAGCCGCAGGATTCGTCATAATTTCGTCATAATGATGAATATTTATGATGACCGGCAATTCGTTTTTAAGCGCCAAATCAACCGCCCACACAATCGTATCCATAAACTCCCCATCAATCGTATATGGATAGTTCGCCATGGCATGGGCAGACCATTTTACCGGAAGACGGAGAGAAGCAAAACCTTTACTTTTAACATCCCTGAAATAGGCGCTATCGGGTTCCACACCCCATTCACCCAGCGAAGGGGCTTCAAACATGTTTCCGAAATTGATTCCCATTCCCAGACGCCTGTTCATCTCGAAAGCATGTTCGCGCTCTTGGGAAAACATATTTTCACCATTCAATAAAAAAACAAGACACAATAATAATACAACCGAATTTTTCATGACACTTATTGATTAAAATTTCTGCAAAGGTAAAAAAAAAATAACGGTTCAAAAATTTTTAACATAAAATTATAATATATTTTTATTGAATGTAAAAAAATAAAAATTTCGATGATGATATTATTTCCCTGTTCAAACTGTTTGAATCTTTTTGAAAGAAAATTTGCAAAACAGGTTTTCAAAATATTGTTGTCTGTTTTTTGAGGGTTATAAACATTTTATTTTCAATTATATTATTGATTATTAGTATGGTATATATATTTTTAAACATGATGTTCATACTATAAAATCTGAAAGAAAAAGATATTTTTTACGGGTTATTTTTGTTGAAGGGGACAATGAAAATCGGTGTTAAAAAATGAATAAGTTTGTAAGAATTTTTGAAAATCAGTTTTCTTTAACCTTAAAAATCATATTTAAAAATGAAGTTATGAATATTTTTCAACATTTCATTTACACGAAATCAACAAGTTTTCAAAATAATATAATTCTTTGATTATCATCCGATTCTTTGATATATACCTTGACGGTGTCGTCCGGCAGGAGCGGTTGAATATTTTCTGCCCATTCAAGGAAACACAGTGCGCCACTGTCGAAATAATCTTCCACGCCGATTTCCTTTGCTTCGCTGATTTTTTGAATGCGATAGAAATCAAAGTGATAGATGAGTTCGCCCGTTTCAGCGCTGCGGTATTCGTTGATGATGGAAAAAGTCGGGCTGTTGATGACGTCTTCCACGCCCAGCGCTTCGCAAACGGCTTTGATAAACGTGGTTTTGCCCGCTCCCATTTTGCCTTCAAAAGCAAAAACGGTGCGGTCTCCCATGGAACGGATAAATTCTTTTGCCGTTTCGCTGATGGTTGCCAAGTCAAAAATTATTTCTTTCATTTCGGTTGTAAAGTTATGAGCGGAACGAGCATTTCTTCCATCGAAATTCCGCCGTGCTGGAACGTATTTTTATAATAGGGAACGTAATAATTGTAGTTGTTCGGATAGGCAAAAAACGATTCGTTGAGAGCGAAAATATATTTGCTACTGAGGTTTGGAGCGGGAAGTCCCGCTTTTTCAGGATCGCGGATTTCGTATATTTCCTTGAAATTATAATCCAAATTTTTCCCTACTTTATAACGCAAATTTGTATTGGTATTGCGGTCGCCAACAACTTTTACCGGATTTTCCACTCGAATCGTTCCGTGATCGGTCGTGAGAATGACTTTATAGCCTTTGGCGGCGATCTGCTTGAAAAGTTCGAGCGTGGCGGAATGTTGAAACCACGAGCGCGTGAGACTGCGGTATGCCGCTTCGCTTTGCGCCAGTTCGCGAATCATTTTGCTTTCGGTGCGGGCGTGCGACAACATGTCCACAAAATTTATAACAATTATATTCAATTGATTTTTAGATATTTCGGATATATTTTGCAATATTTTTTCGCCATATATCGAATCGTAAATTTTATGGTAGGTGAAAGTATATTTTTTACGGAAACGTTCGATTTGCGTCTTAATCAGCGGTTCTTCGTTGATGTTTTTACCCTCTTCGCTCTCCTCGTCAATCCAGAGTTCGGGAAACATTTCTTCAATTTTTTTAGGCATCAAACCGGAGAAAATGGCATTGCGGGCATATTGTGTGGCAGTAGGTAAAATGCTGTAATACAGACTTTCATCGAATGTATAATAATCGCTGATAAGACTTTTGACCGTCAGCCACTGGTCGAGGCGAAAGTTGTCAATGAGAATGAAAAACAGTTTTTCGCTGTTGTCAAGCAGCGGAAAAACATTTTTCTTGAATAAATCGGGACTCATCACGGGACGATTTTCGGGATGCTGAATCCAGTCTAAATAATTTTTTTTGACGAATTTTCCAAATGCATTGTTAGCCTCCCGTTTTTGCATGCGAAGCAAATCCTGCATTTCAGTCTGTCCATCCGCAAGCGTTAATTCCCAATAAACCAATTTTTTATAAATTCCCGTCCAGTCGTTTACGGAAGAAGCCTCGTTGAGCAACGTTCCAATTTTGTTAAATTCCTGCCGGTAATTGACGGTGGTCGTTTCGGTAATGATATGGGACTGATGGACGTTTTTTTTGATGGAAAGAAACAGTTGGTTCGGATTGACAGGTTTGATGAGATAGTCTGCAATTTTATTTCCAATCGCCTGATTCATAATGCTTTCCTCTTCGCTTTTCGTAACCATGACGACCGGAACGTTGGGATTAATCTGTTTGATTTGCACCAGCGTTTCCAGACCGCTCAGTCCGGGCATGTTTTCGTCCAGAAAAATGATGTCGAAATTTTGCCGGTTGCAACTGTCAATCGCGTCCTGACCGCTGATGACGGACACAACCTCATATCCCTTCTCTTCCAGAAAAAGAATATGAGGTTTGAGTAAGTCAATCTCGTCGTCCGCCCAAAGAATTTTGTCTTTTCTCATTTTTTGCTTCATTTTGCCTGCAAAGGTAAAACGTTTCGGGCACAACTTTTATTGTTTACCGCTCTTTTTTGCAATATTTTGTACGTCTTGCACCGTAAAATTACCCAAAATCTGGATGGCGACAAAGTCTTCCTCACTGTTTACCAGCATCAGCAGTTCCCTGATTAGATCGCCGCTTTTGATGGCGTTGAAGATCACGTTGGTTTTGCCGTCCTTGATGCGCATCAGTTCTTCGTAGTTGTTGTTTTTTTCCACCAGCGTTTTGGCTTCGGCTGCCATTTTCGCTTTCAAATCTTTGTTTTGAGAGGTGATGATGCGCATGGATTCGATTTTCGGGAGGATGGTCGAAATATCGGCGTTTCCCGTTTTGATGCTGTTCATCGGAATCATGTCAAACATTGCTTTTGAGATGTTTACGATGGTTACGTCGTCTTCGTTTTCGTATTTGTCGAAGAATTTTATCATGCTTTTGTCTTGTGCAAAAGCGGTGAAACTGCATAATATACAGAGTATTAAAAGAAATCTTTTTGTTCCCATATTTTCTAATTATTTGATTGTTAAATTATTATTTAAAACTTTATTGGTATTGTCTATGTTTTCTTTTGCCTTTTCAAAAGAATCCAAGCCTTTGTTGAGATTTTCGGAAACCATGAGCAACACTTTTTCCGCATACATTTCGGCTTCGACGGGGTCTTGAAAAGTGTCGGCAAACTTTTCCGAAGAATATTGCGAACGGAAATTCAACGCAAAAAACAGTCCGACACAAAACAAAACCGTAGCGGCTATTCCGGTGATTATAAAAAACTTACCGGATTTTTTGACGGGCGCGACGGCAGATTGGTACACGGACAACTTGTTTTCAAGCCTTTCCGACAAACCTTCGGGAATGTTGATTTCATCCTCGAGAGCGGCGCTGATTAATTTATCCAAATCTTTATCATTCATATCGTTTCTAATTTTTTATAAATACTCAATGTAATACCTGAATTTGACAATCCGTTAGGATTGTATCGCTCGGTAGAAAATATATTTTGTTTCCGGTTGCATTCCGTACGGAATGCATCCTGTAATTTACCGGGTTTTCTACCGAGCGACGCATCCCTGACGGGATGCAAGACATTCTTAGGTGTAGTGTTGATATTCATTTTTTTTTAATTTCAATTTTTCCTTGACGGTATTTTTCGCCCGCATCAATAAAATCCGCACATTGGCTGCGCTTTCTCCGGTAATCTTTTCGATTTCTTCGTTGCCGTATCCGGCGAAGCAACTCAATTTCAGAACTTTATGCTGTTTTTCGGGTAACGTTTTCAAAATGATTTTCACCCTGTCCAACATTTCCCTGCTGTCGAAATCTTCTTCAAATCTATCGCTAACAGGTTGAAATTCACTTTCTTTCATATCGTCTATCCGCAGCATTTTATGTTTGTCGAGAAAATCCATACACAAGTTTTTTACCATCGTAACGCTGTATGCTTCCGGGCTTTCAACCGCAACGAGTTGCAGCCGTTTGTCCCACAGTTTACAGTAAGTTTCCTGTACAATATCTTCCGCATCTTCCTCATTATCAAGGATGGCGAAAGCCACCCGATAGAGTTTTTTGTGCAGTGAAAAATATTTTTCCTTGAAACTTTCAGACGTCATTTCCTTTACTTTTTGGAGTTTTCGTTGACTAATTTCTGAATATCTTCCTTTTTGATTTTGCCCTTGATGCGCACCAGCGCGGGATCGTCGCCGCCGCTCAACACGACCAATTCCTGGACGACGTTGTCCTTGATTTTCACCAGAATTTTAGTCTTGTTTCCGCCTTCGCTGGTCGAAACCATGGTCTCGTAATCGCTGTCCTTCACGTTGCGAATGGCTTCGTTAAAACGTTGTTTGACAGACTCTCCGCAATTTTCAAAAGCGCATACTTCGACGCCCGTAACGCCTTTCGTATCGCTGAAAAAACGGGCGAACGTCATCACAAATCCGTTGATTTTGACGCGCTCAACGTTTTCTTCCTTGCCAAACTCGCTGAAAAGTTTGTCAACCGTATATTCCTTCTGACTGAAAGCATTTACATATAAAATGCTCATAAACAATGTTGTAAAGATAAATTTTTTCATTTTTCTATTTTTTTAAGTTGTTACTGTTTATAAGACTGCCGAAGTCCCGTTTTTGTTACAAAAAATTTTATTTGAAAAAAAATTTTTGCAAAAGTACGTACAATATTAATAAAAACATTACCTTTGCGGCTTGAAATTAAGGTTTAAGCAGCAAAATGAACAAAACAAGCTATGCGTTGGGTCTGAGTATCGGGAATAATTTTCGCGGTTCGGGTATTAAAAATTTGGATTTTGAAGATTTTTTACAAGGTCTGAAAGCCGTTCTGAATGAGGAAACTCCCGCAATTACGTACGACGAGGCAAAGAAAATTATCAACGACTATTTTTCGGATTTGCAGGACGAACAGAAAAAGTTGAACAAAGAAGCGGGAGAAGAATTTTTGCGAATCAACAAAAACAAGGCAGGCGTCGTTACGCTTCCGAGCGGTTTGCAATACGAAATTTTGAAGGCAGGGAACGGCGAAAAACCGAAAGCGACCGACCGGGTGAAATGTCATTATCACGGTACGCTGATAAACGGTACCGTTTTCGACAGTTCCGTTTTGCGCGGAGAACCGGCGATTTTCGGCGTTTCGCAGGTGATTCAGGGCTGGGTCGAAGCGTTGCAACTGATGGAAAAAGGCTCGAAATGGCGGCTGTTCATCCCCTCGGAACTGGCTTACGGCAGTCGTGGGGCGGGCGAAACGATAGGACCGCACAGCACGTTGATTTTCGACGTAGAATTATTGGATATTGTTTAATAAATTATATAAAAGTAGAAAAATGAAAAAATTTAATCTTTTAGCCTATGTGGCTATTTTTGCGATGGTTTTGACATCTGTTTCCTGCGATTCTCAAAAATCGG
>JAITMT010000210.1 GCA_031277235.1 Tannerella sp. | reverse complement strand
CAATAACGGAGTTCCGAAATTAATTGACAGTCAATATCTTCCGCTTGTTTTGCCGGAAGTTGAAAAATATTTACCTACAAAAGACGGTCAGCCGCCTTTGGGAAATGCAACTGTTTGGGCGTGGGACACTGTTCACAACAAAGTAGTCGAAAATTCTAAAATCGACAACCAAACTGTTTTTCCGCTGGAATTGAACACGATGCCGGGATGGGCGGGCAGTTCGTGGTATTTCCTACGTTATGCCGACCCGCTTAACAACCGTGAATTTGCGGCTCAATCGGCAATTAATTATTGGAAAAATGTGGATTTATACATCGGCGGAGCAGAACACGCCACAGGACACTTGCTCTATTCGCGTTTCTGGACGAAATTCCTGTTCGACAGAGGCTACATTCCCTACGAAGAACCCTTTCAAAAAATGATTAATCAGGGTATGATTTTGGGAAGGAGTTCGCTGGTTTATAGAAATTCCGAAGGAAAATGTGTTTCAAAAGGAAAAATAACTGAAATATCTTATATTAACGAACTTAGAGTTGATATTTCCTTAGTCAACAACGACAAATTAGACATCGAACAATTCAAAAAATGGCGACCCGAATATGCCAATGCCGAATTTATTTTAGAAGAAGACGGTACGTACATTTGCGGACACGAAATCGAGAAAATGTCGAAATCCAAGTACAACGTACAAACGCCCGATGAGTTAGTTGAAAAATTTGGAGCGGACACTTTGCGTTGTTACGAAATGTTTCTCGGTCCGGTGGAACAGGCAAAACCGTGGGACACAAAAGGTATCAACGGTGTGAGCAATTTTTTGAATAAACTGTGGCGTTTGTTCCGAATAGACGGACAAGAAAACGCCAATTTAGACACCAGTGAGCCGATAAAGGAAAATCTGAAAACACTGCACAAAACCATCAAAAAAGTAACAGACGACTTGGAGCGTTATTCGTTCAATACCTGCGTTTCCAATTTTATGATTTGCGTCAATGAACTGACGGAGCAAAAATGCAACAACAAACATATTTTGGAGCAGTTGGTAGTTTTGGTTTCCCCCTACGCACCGCACATTGCCGAAGAATTGTGGCACAAACTCGGAAACGCCGCAGGAACGGTTACGTCTGCTCATTTTCCTGAATTTAATCACGAATATTTAATCGAAAGCAGCATTGAATACCCTGTTTCTTTCAACGGAAAAATGCGTTTTAAACTGCAACTTCCCGCCGCCCTTTCATCGAAAGAAGTGGAAGCCGCCGTACTTGTCGCCCCTGAATCCGCAAAATATTTGGACGGAAAAACGCCTAAAAAAGTAATTGTCGTGCAAGGAAAAATTGTGAATGTGGTGGTATAGGAGAATTGAAAATTTTATGTACTCTTGATAATCATAGCATTTAAAATAAAAAAATAGGATGTTTAATAAAAAAACTTAGTAGAAATGATTGAAACAATGCAATTACTCAGCATATCAGAAGCGAGCAAATGGGCAAGTGGTTACATCGGGAAAAATGTAACTACTTCGAATATTGCCTATTTGATACAATACGGCTTAATCCGAAAAATCGGCGAAAATGGAAGTACGCGGGTTATGCAATCGGAGTTGCAAGATTATTACAAAAAATATTTGAGTTCGCGGGAAAAAGTAAATACGGATATTTATCTCGGAAATTGCAAGGAAATTTTAAAAACAATTCCGGATAATTCCATTGATTTAATTGTTACTTCACCGCCTTATGCCGACCAACGAAAAAATACTTACGGCGGTATTCATCCCGACAAATATGTAGAATGGTTTTTGCCGATTTCAAAAGAGCTTTTGCGAGTTTTAAAGCCGACAGGAACTTTTATTTTAAATATTAAAGAAAAAGTGATTGACGGCGAACGTTCGACTTATGTAATGGAATTGATTTTAGAAATGCGAAAACAAGGCTGGTTTTGGACGGAGGAATTTATTTGGCACAAAAAAAATTGTTATCCCGGAAAATGGTCAAATCGTTTTCGAGATGCTTGGGAAAGGCTTTTGCAGTTCAATAAAAATAAAAAATTCAATATGTATCAAGATGCCGTAAAAGTTCCGATTGGAAATTGGGCAAGCGGCAGATTGAAAAATTTGAGCGAAACAGATAAAATTCGCGACAATGCAAAAAACGGCAGCGGTTTCGGAAAAAATATTTCAAATTGGGTGGGAAAAGAAACCGTTTATCCGACGAATGTTGTGCATTTATCAACAGAATGTAATAACAAAAACCACAGCGCTGCATTTCCGGATTCTTTACCCGAATGGTTTATAAAACTTTTCACACAAGAAAACGACAAGGTTCTTGACCCTTTTGCCGGTTCGGGAACAACTTTAAAAGTCGCTCAACGAATGGGGCGAAATTCTATCGGAATTGAAATTGTTCCAGAATATGTTGAATTAATAAAATCTAATATTAAAGAATACGAAAGTCAATTATTTTAAGATGAAAAAATTAAATATAGCAGACGTGCAGAAATACGCAGAAGAACACATTACGGTATTTCACAAGCAAAGATTAGATGTGGTAAAAGAAAAACTAAATTTAGATCATTTGTTATTACATAAAAATCCCTATCTTTTTAAAGCAAAAAATATATTTTCCGCGCAACAATTAGTGAAATCAATGACAGATGCTTATTTGCAATCAGGCGAAGAAACTCTATTTGGAGAGTTTATCGAAGGACTTGCAATATTCGTGTGTAATCAAGTTTATGGTGCTGAAAAATTTGATAAAGACGGCTCCGGTATGGATTTTAAGTTTGAAAAAGAGGGAGTGATTTATGTTGTCGAGTGTAAAGCAGGTTGGAATTGGGGAAATAAAAGTCAGATTAGTCAAATTAAATTGAATGCAAAATTAGCAAAGGAAAAATGGGGAAAAGACAATAAAGAAGTTAGAGTTGTTAACGGTTGTTGTTTCGGTAAAAAGAAAAATAGAGCCGACAAAGCAGGTTATGAAAAAATTTGCGGACAAGATTTTTGGTATTTGATTTCTAATGATGATGAATTGTATATAAAAATTATTGAACCGATTGGACATAAAGCAAAAGAAAAAAATGAAGAGTTTGAAATTGCGTATGCTTCCTTTTTATTCAAACTTACAAATGAATTTGCAGAAAGATATTGTGATGAAGGAGGAATAATTGATTGGGCTAAATTATTAGAATTTAATTCGGGAAGGAAAAAGAAAAAGTAATGAATAATTTTAGAGAAGCAGTTTTGTATATGCTAAGCCAAATGGATGAGGATTTTCAACGTAAAAACGAATTTTTAATAAAAAGTGAATTAAGACGTTACCCTTGTTTAGTCTTGATGAGAGAAGATTTAAGCGGGTATTTGGAAAACGAATACAGAGGAAATATCACTCAAAAACAGAAAGAAAATGCACTGGACTACATTGCAAAACTTGATGATGAAGATTTACAAAACATTGCCTACAAATTAGAAAGTGAACCAATGTTAGAATCATTTTGGATTAGCATTGATTGTTGGTTTGACAACTTTTTTGAAAAATAAAAAAATGTTTAAATTATACAGCATGATTAATAATCCTGTAACCGATACTTTCTATGCTTTACCCTATAATCCGTATGGAAAACGACAAGATTATGCTTGGAGTTTTCCCGCTCGTTGGTTTGATATGAAAAACGACAAATCTGTAATGATAGGTAATGAGTTTTGGGATTTTATCGGTGGAACAGGCACCTATCAATTATTTATAAATGAAATAAATAAACTCGGATCAGAATACCGACAAAGAATTTATAAGGAATATCTTGAAATAGAACCGGTAACCAACAAATTTCACTTATAATTGCTTTGAAAAAGCCGGAACGGAATTAAGGTTGGAAATTGACGAATATTTTGCACGATTTAAAAAGTAGAAAACCCCATGACCCAATTCCTCTCCTTCGTCAAAAAAGAATTTTATCACATCTTTCGTGATAAAAAAACTTTATTGATACTCATTGGGTTGCCTATTGTGCAGATAGTGTTGTTTGGTTTTGCGCTCACTAATGAAATCAAAAATTCTAAAATCGTTATTTGCGATTATGCCAAAGATGAAGCCTCACAGCGAATTATCGGAAAATTAGGGGCGAGCCGCAATTTCAATATTCAGCAAACATTGCTCAGCCACCTGCAAATTGAAAAAGCCTTCAAAGCGGGAAACATTAAGCTGGCAATTATTTTTCCCGCTAATTTCAATAACGACCGTTTACATCTGCATCAAGCTCAGATTCAGATTATTGCAGATGCATCTGACCCTAATACCGCCAACACGCTGACCAATTACGCAAGCGCCATTATCCTTGATTATCAGCAGGAGTTAATGCAAAACACTGCCATTCCATTCCGCATTGTTCCCGAAATTCGGATGTTGTACAACCCTGAACTGAAAGGCGCCACTAACTTTGTGCCGGGCGTTATGGCGCTGGTACTCATGCTGGTATGCGTGATGATGACATCCGTTTCCATTGTGCGCGAAAAAGAAATGGGCACGATGGAAGTCCTGCTGGTGTCGCCGTTTAATCCGTTTCTGGTCATTATTTCAAAGGTCATTCCGTATCTATTTCTCTCTATTATAAACCTTTGCATCATACTTATTTTAAGCGTAACGCTTTTAGATATGCCGATAAACGGCAGCATTCTATTGCTGTTTGCCGAGAGTATTTTGTTGATTTTCACGGCGCTTGCATTAGGCATATTTATTTCGACCACAGCGCAGTCGCAGCAGTCAGCCATGCTTATTTCGCTGATGGGTATGCTGTTGCCCACCTTATTATTTACGGGTTTTATGTTTCCTATTGAAAATATGCCGGTTCCGTTGCAGGTTGTCAGCCATATTGTACCGGCGAGGTGGTATTATATTATTGTAAAATCAGTTATGATTAAAGGGCTCGGTTTCAGCGCAATATGGAAAGAAACGCTGATTTTATTCGGTATGGCTTGTCTGCTGCTGGCAGTAAGTTTCAAGAAATTTAAAATAAGACTGAGTTAATGGAAAGTTGAAAATTGAGAGTTGAAAATTGAAAATGCATGGATTGTGTCTTCCCCATTCCCCACTTCTCATTTTCTATTTTCTATTTTCCATTTTCCATTTTCAACTTCCAACTTCCCATTTTCAATTTTCAATTTTCAATTTTCAACTTTCAACTTTCAACTTTCAACTCCCCACTCAGTACCCCAACACTTTCAACATACTATCGGCGCTTTGCTGTTCGGCAAACACTTTGTAGGTCAGTTTTCCGTTGCTGTCTTTGTCTATAATCAGATGTTTGGGCGAGGGTATCAGGCAGTGTTTGGTGCCGCCGTACCCGCTGATGGAATCCTGATAGGCGCCGGTATGAAAAAAGCCGATATACAATTTTTGGTCGCCGATAATTTTAGGCATATATACCTGATTAATATGCACTTCTGAGTTGTAATAATCACTCACATCGCAACTCAAACCGCCGATAATAGTGCGCTGATAAGCCTGATTCCAGTTGTTGATAGGCAGCAATATAAAACGCTGATTCATGCCCCACGCATCGGGAATGGTGGTCATCAGCGAGCCGTTTATCATATACCAAAGTTCCGAATCGTTCTGTTTTTTCTGTCCTATCACTTCAAAAATATTGCAGGCGCTTTCGCCTACCGTAAAATTTCCAAATTCGGTATAAATATTCGGGTGTTCAATTTCGGCATCATCGCAAAAAGTCT
>JAITMT010000200.1 GCA_031277235.1 Tannerella sp. | reverse complement strand
ATCTGAAAGTGATTTTTTAATCTTTGGCTTAACGGTAATAGTAAATTTTTCGTTCCTTATCAACCTGTTTTCTAACTTTGATATATCCGTTTTTCTTCAACCATAGTCCAATGTTTTTTGTGTTTGGTTTCAGGCTCGGGTTTTCGGTTTTTAGTATTCCGGTAACAAATTTTTGCAGTTCTTCATAGGTGTAGTGTTTCATAAGTAAGTGAGGTTATTAAAAATGGCTCTGTTGTCATCTTGATGTCAGAAAAAAGGCACTTTGCCAAAAGTGCCTGTCTTTCCTGATTGCTGTGCAAAGATATGAACTTATTGTCTAACAACAAAATAATTATTCGAGAATCTATAAATATTGCTTTAAGACATGTCTTATGGCTTAATTTTCCTGTTGCTTCAATCTTTTCATTATTTCATCTTTTGAAAAACGCTTTGTCAGTTCTTTCCAGTCGTTGTCGTCTAATTTGTTATTGACTTCGTTCAATTTTTTCCCCAACTTTTCCGTTTCTTCTTTTAGACGTTTAATCTCTTCTTCTAAAAGTTCTCTTTGCTTCTTTAAATCCCGTACGCCTCGCAAACTGAATGGAACAATCTTTGTCTCATTTTGCTTTTTTGCTCTCGGTTTTCTTGTTTTCTTTTCTTTTGCTACTTCGGGCGTTGCTTCTTTTGATGACATAATTGTAATTTTTAAAAATATGAATGAATCTGTTAATTAATTTCGGCAAAATTACAAAAAAAACCGTTCTAATGATGAAAATGGTCTTTTTTTACAAATGGATTATCCTTTGCCCAATCGTCAAATGTATGGTCATTGAGCTAAAAAGTGTTTGGATAAATTGCGTATTCGGATTTTTTTTCCGAAATTTGCAGGCAGTATTAACAGTATTGATATTTGATATGTTTACACCGGTGCTTACACCATCGCTTTTTGAAAAGAATTTATCGATTATAATTATAGTATAATCAGATATTTGGTCTCGTAGTTCAATGGATAGAACGGAAGTTTCCTAAACTTTAAATTCGGGTTCGATTCCCGGCGAGACTACTTTATAATGAATACGATACGAAAAATGCCAATAGGCATACAGGATTTTGAGGATTTGCGTACAAATAATTATCTGTATGTGGATAAAACTCAATCGACAATTCAACACTGAATAACGGTATACGCACAATTTTCAAAGATTTTTACGGCGTTCTCAAAGCCGAGATTACGCCCTCCCATACACCGCCGACTACCGTAAAATAGTGAAAATTGGCGTAGAGTTCTCGCAAGCCGACGCGGTGAAAAACGAGGGTTGATAGAATAAAAAAAAAGGATATTAATATAATAAAACGTCATTCTCATGAAAAAACACCTTTTCCTGCCATTGATGTTCATGTTTTCCTGCCAACAGACATGGCAAGACAAAACCGCCGAAGTCCTTGAACCGCTCGTCCTCAAACAGGCAAATGAGTGGATGGACGACGCGCCAGAAACCGTTACCGCCCATTTTTGCGAACGCAGTGCAGGCGGACGTCACGATTTCTATTCCGAAGGCGACTACTGGTGGCCTGACCCTTCCAATCCAGACGCTCCCTACATCCAGCGCGACGGCGAAACCAACCCCGATAACTTTGTGGCGCACCGCCACGCGATGGTGCGTTTCAGCCGTATCGCCGGAGCGATGGCGTCGGCATACCTGCTCACCGGAGACGAAAAATATGCTCAACAAATTATGCGCCATGCTTTGGCGTGGTTCGTGGATTCCGCGACGAGGATGAATCCGAATCTGCTGTACGCGCAGGCCATCAAGGGGCGTGTAACCGGTCGCGGCGTCGGAATCATTGATACCGTCCATTTGATGGAGGTGGCGCAGGCGTTGCTCAAGATTCGTAATGCTAAAGGAGTTGACGCAGCCGATTGGGAAGCCATCCGTCAATGGTTTGCCGAATACCTGAACTGGCTGATGACGCACCCTTACAGCGAACAGGAAAAAAACGCCACCAACAATCACGCCACTTGCTGGGCCATGCAGGTAGCCGCGTTTGCCAAACTGACGGATAATCAAGAAATTCTCGAAATGTGCCGCAACCTTTATAAGGATGTATTGCTGCCCAACCAGATGGCGGACGACGGCAGTTTCCTGCGCGAACTCGGCCGTACCAAACCCTACGGCTATTCGCTTTTCAACCTCGACGCGATGGTTGCGCTCTGTCAAATCCTCTCTGACAGGGACAATAACCTTTGGAATTTCAACGGCGCCAACGGAAAAAATATCCTCAAAGGCATCGAGTTTCTGTATCCTTACACAGCCGACAAGGGAAAATGGACTTACGGCAAAGATGTGCTTTACTGGGACGAATGGCCTATGGCGCATCCTTATCTCGTTTTTGGAGCCGCCACCTTTGACCGGCAGGACTGGTTTGACCTTTGGGCACGACTCGACCATGACCCTCAAGTGGATGAGGTGTTGCGCAATGTACCGATACGTAATCCTTTGATTTGGATGGAATAAAAACAAAAATTATGAAAACGGTTCTGCAAATTTCTTTCTTAATAATTATATGTACATTAATCGGATGTGGCAACAAACAGCAAGCCAATCTATTAAAACTCCGGTACGACCGCCCCGCCAAAGTGTGGGAAGAAGCCCTGCCGCTGGGTAACGGATATATCGGGGCAATGGTTTATGGAAATCCGATCAACGAATATTATCAGTTGAACGAAAATACTCTCTGGTCGGGAGCGCCGCGCGAAGGCAACAACCCCGAAGCGGTAGCCGCACTGCCCGGCATCCGCAAGGCAATTGACGCAGGCGACTACATTAAAGCCGCCGAACTCTGGCGCGAAAATACACAGGGATATTATTCGGCTCGCTATCTGCCCATGGCAAATCTTTTTCTTGACATGTCGGTTGTTGATACTGCCTTTTCCTCATTTTATCGCGACTTGAATATCAGTGAGGCGACGTCCACCGTAAAATTCCTGACTTCGTCACCCTAAATTTTAACAATTCATTATATTCTGATAACCATTCATATACAAATCTTGCGGCACCAATTAGGGTGTCGCAAGAAAAAATAGCTTAATTTTGCGGTATG
>JAITMT010000176.1 GCA_031277235.1 Tannerella sp. | reverse complement strand
AGCAACGGACTCTACACAACAGCAGCAAAAGATTTTGACCAAACCCCGGATTTGACCCGCGTCAAACCTTACGGCGACACGATGAACGACGGAAAGATGCAAATGAGTTTCACCCTGCCACTGCCCGGCAACGACGAGGCGATTGAGGCGGCGAAACAATTAATGTACAAAATGGGTTTTAACAATCCGCAAGTCGTGTTCTACAGGGAACTGACCGCCGGTTTTACCTTCTTCAACTGTTACGGAAGCGTTTCCCACACCGTTGATTTCACCCAAATCAAGGTGCAGAAGGTGGAAAGCGCCACGTGGTCAATGGCGGAAACCGACGAATTTATCAAACAGCATATCGGAAGGAAAATCGTCGTAGTAGGTGCCAGCACCGGCTCAGACGCACATACGGTTGGCATTGACGCCATCATGAACATGAAGGGCTATGCCGGACACTACGGGCTGGAACGCTACGAAATGATAACGGCAATCAACATGGGCAGCCAGGTGCCGAACGAGGATTTCATCCGGAAAGCCATCGAGGTGAACGCTGATGTGCTGCTCGTGTCGCAAACGGTTACGCAAAAGGACGTACACGTCAAAAACATGACGGAACTGATTGAAATGCTGGATGCGGAAGGTTTGCGTCAAAGATTGATTGTCGTGTGCGGTGGTCCCCGCATTTCCCACGAACTGGCGAAGGAACTGGGCTTTGACGCAGGTTTCGGCATGAACACCTACGCCGACGACGTGGCTTCATTCATGGCGCAGGAAGTAGCAAGAAGAAACATAAATATGTAAATTCTGTATATAATAATGTAAAAAGCATATACTATGGACAAAAATCAAATTAGAGAAACTATTGCGCGTCGTGCAGCCCGCGAGTTGCACGACGGCGATGTCGTGAACCTGGGAATCGGTTTGCCGACCCTCGTTACCGATTATGTACCGCAAGACGTACACGTCATTTTACAAACGGAAAACGGCTTGATCAACATGGGTCCCACCCCGGAGGCAGGCAGCGAAAATCCGGATTTCATCAATGCCGGAGGCGGCTATATCACCGCGTTGCCCGGCGCTTCGGCTTTCGACTCGGCTACTTCTTTTGCCATCATTCGCGGCGGACACGTGAACGTCTCCATTCTCGGCGCCTTGCAGGTGGACGAGCAGGGTAATCTGGCAAACTGGATCATTCCCGGAAAGAAAACGCCCGGCATGGGTGGCGCGATGGACTTGCTGGTAGGCGCTCAGCGGGTAATCCTGGCGATGGAACACAAAGCCGGAGAGACAAAAAAAATCCTGAAGAAATGCACGCTGCCGCTCACAGCCGCCGGACAGGTAAACCTGATTATCACGGAAATGGGCGTCATGGAAATCACGCCTGAAGGCATCGTATTGAAGGAAATCAATCCGGAATTTACGGTAGAACAGGTGCAGGAAGCCACCGAAGCAACGTTGATTGTGGATGAGGAATTGAAAAAGATGTAAGAGAGGTGCAGGGGCAATCCTCGCGGTAGCCCAAAACCCGTCTGAACCATGATTTCAAGAAGATTTACAAGATGATGCCCGGGATTAAATCCTTAGAGGGAGAAGTTCATAAAATATTTTGATGCAATTGCCTCTTCAATTTTAAACTTTATTCAAAAGTAACAGTCTAAACAACATGTTTATTAAAAACAACAAAATTTTAAAGAGTATGAAAAAAACAGTTTTAATGGTATTGGTAAGCGTTTTTGCTCTGCAAATGAATGCTCAGATTAACGAAGCGGGTCGGTTTTACATCACCCCGAAAATAGGTTATAACATGGCGAATATCTCCTTGCTGGATAAATATGGCGCCGATCCGCGACACGGTATAAATGTTGGGATTTCAGGTGAATATGCTATTAATGAGATGATTTCGATTGAACCCGGACTCTTTTATTCAATGCAAGGTTCTACGATTAAAGTCAGCAGTGTAAAATTGGGATTAAACAGTGATTATCTGAATGTTCCGATTTTGGTAAAGGCTTATGTGGCAGACGGCTTGAACATTTTTGCCGGACCGCAGGTAGGCTATATGATGAGTTCACGGCTCAAAGTAAAAACGGGCATTTCGCTGATAGACGATATATTAGGCATTGTAAGCGACAACATTGATTTGAGCAAATATGAAAACAAACTGGATGTTTCCATTGTAGTGGGTTTGGGCTATCAACTTGCCAACGGTTTCAGCATTTCGGCGAGTTACAACGTTGGAATGACGAAAGTGCCCGATTTTGGCGATTTGAAATGGGGCGACGAGACGTTTACGTTCAATCCCGACGCCAAAAACAACGTGCTTCAAGTGAATGTAGGATACAGGTTTTAGGTAAAAGTCTTTTATATAACGAAAAAGTTCTATCAATTTTTTAGGTTTGGTAGAACTTTTTTAACTTTTATTAGTGTATATCTTTTAAGATACAATATTTTATTAATCAGTTAGATATTACAATTATTTTTCTCCGTAATCATTACAGAATCTATTTATATTTAACAATAATTAACCTATTGGCATTAAATTTTTTACATATTTTAAGTTAAAATCCGGAGAAAAACCGCGAAATTTGTGGTTAAATTGAACGAAATAAATTTAGAAAACAGGGATGAAAAAGTCAATGATTTGGTTGCTGAGCGGGGTGATGGCGTTTGCTTTCATCGGTTTGCTGGTACTGCAAGTGCAGTACATCGTAACCATTTTAAAGACTAATAATGAGCAATTTGAAATGACCGTTCGCAATTGTCTCGAAAATGTGTCGCGGGAAATCGAACGGGAAGAAGCGCGTACATTTTGGACGGATAATGATTTGGGTGAAACGTTTAGTTATAAAAATTCATCTAATAATCAGGTGATTCCGAATATTAGAAATCAATCTTACGCCGAGTTTTCCATTAATGATTCTATGATAATGGTTCGCATGGGTAGCATGAGTATCCCTCAGACGGAAAAATCCAAGGCGCAAAAATCAACGATTGTGGCTACATCGGAAGAATTGCAGAAATTAACGATGGATCGCTATTACCGGCAGAAAGATATTTTCGATGACGTGGTTTACCGGCTAAATCAAACGAATTACTTGAAACCGATTGAGTTGCGTCTCAATTTCAAAATGCTCGAAAGCAGTATTGAAAGCGAATTTGTAAATAGCGGCTTGAATCTGCCGTTTGTGATGATGGTCGTAGACAATAATCAAAGAATTGTATATCAGAGTGTTCCATTAGCCAAACCTCCAAAAAGTTCGGACATTATTACGCAGGTGATTTTTCCGATTGACCCGCCCTCCCGGCTAAACTATCTGAAAATATATTTTCCGACGCG
>JAITMT010000155.1 GCA_031277235.1 Tannerella sp. | reverse complement strand
GTATCGAGAAGCGAAGGCAGGACGGTATTGTTTGTGAGTCATAATATGACAGCTGTGAGAAATCTTTGTAAAACTGGGATTTTGTTAAAAAACGGGGGATTACATTTTTCAGGATCAGTTAATGATGTAATAAATACCTATTTATCCGATGATACGCTCAAAGGGATCATAAATCATCATTGGGATTTTGATCATGCACCCGGTTTTGAGAAAATAAAAGTGAAAAGTGCTTATATTCAATTTAATGGAAACAATCTGTCTGTAACAATGCCATTTGATATAGTTACAGAATTTTGGTGCTTAGCTGAAGGTTTTCCCGTTAATGTTAGTATGATATTGTATGACATTAACGGTCAATGTATTTTTAACATATTTACAGAAAACAAACCTTTGAAAAAAGGACTTCACAAGGCTGTTTTCCATATTCCTGCAAATTTTTTAAATGATGGAGTCTATTATGTAAATAATATGTTTGTAACAAGCGCTCAATCATATTTTTATCACGAATATGCAAATTCATTTGAGATTGCAGATGATAGAGATGGTTATGAATGGTACGGGAAATGGATCGGCGCAGTAAGACCTACTTTTATAGACATTGAATACAATCAAATAAGCGAATGAGCATGAAGCATACAATAAAAAAACTAATTAAAGATTTCACGCCTCCATTGATTTGGAGGGCAATAAGTCGAATAAGACATCATCATATTGAGCAAACCTTTTGGTGTCCGGTATGTAACCAAAAGGTAAAACAGTTTTCTAAACTCCCTGATTATTATAATGATATGATGGAAAAATATGAATATATCCATTCAATATATTGTACTGAAACAATTAACAGCAAAGCCTATTCGTGTCCACATTGCTATGCTTCAGACCGGGACAGACTATATGCCATTTATTTTAACAAAAGATTCCAATCAGATAAAAAAAAGGAATATGCGTTTTTGGATATTGCACCGAGTAAGCCTTTAGCGGATTTCGTAAGGAAACATGATTTTATTCGATACCGGTCAGCCGATTTATATATGGAAGATGTTGATGACAAGGTGGATATTACAGATATGTACATCTATCCTGAAAATAATTTTGATATTATTCTTTGCTCGCATGTATTGGAACACATTGAAAATGACCGAAAAGCAATGTCGGAATTGTATAGAATACTGAAACCGGGCGGATTTGCCATTGTAATGGTTCCGATTCTGTTGACACTCAATGAAGACTTTGAAAATTCGGCCTACACGACAGAAGCTGAACGATGGAAATATTTTGGACAAAATGACCACGTGAGGCTTTATTCCAAAAGCGGTTTTTTAAATAAATTATCTCAAACAGGATTTAAAACCAGTCAATTGGGAATTGAATATTTCGGAAAGGACGTATTTGAGACAAATGGCATACATCCACGCTCAATACTTTATATTGTTGAAAAATGAATAATCAAATTACAGTATCCAAACCATGTCTTCCACCGTTGGAAGAATTTATCCCTTATTTGCAGCAAATTTGGGACAATAAATGGTTGACCAATAACGGGCCGCTACATCAACAATTGGAGAAGGAATTAGCTGATTATCTGGGAGTAGAATATATTTCTCTTTTTTCAAACGGGACGTTGGCTTTGATGTCTGCCTTGCAAGCATTAAATATTCAGGGAGAAGTGATTACAACACCGTTTAGCTTTGTGGCTACAACTCACTCCATCTGGTGGAATAAAAGTACGCCGGTATTTGTGGATATAGAGCCCGGATATTTGAATTTAGATCCTTATAAAATTGAAGCGGCGATAACAGAAAAAACGGAGGCAATTATGCCTGTGCATGTGTATGGAAATCCTTGTCAGGTAGATGAAATACAACGCATTGCCGACAAATACCAATTGAAAGTGATATATGACGCAGCTCATGCTTTTGGAGTAAAAAAGGATGGAAATTCCATCATGAAATATGGAGATTTATCCGTTTTAAGTTTTCACGCCACCAAGGTTTACAGCACAATTGAAGGTGGCGCTATTGTCTGTCACACATCCGAAATGAAACACCATATCGACAATCTGAAGAACTTTGGTTTTCGTGGTGAAACAGTCGTGGAAGAACCTGGTATCAATGCGAAACTCAATGAAGTACAAGCTGCTTACGGATTGCTTCAATTAAAATATGTGGACGGTTTTATTGCATCCAGGAAAAGGATCTCTGAGCTTTACCGCGAGTTATTAAAAGACATTCAAGGCATTAGCGCATTTAACGATATGAAAGGCGTTTCACATGCCTATTCCTATTTCCCAATATTGGTAGACGAAGAAAAATACGGAATGAGCCGTGATGATTTGTATGAAAAACTCAAAGAGAACGATATTCTCGGACGTCGTTATTTCTATCCACTTATCAGTGATTTTGAGCCATATAAGAGTTTGTTGTCAGCAAAATCTGCAAATATACCGATTGCAACAAAAATTGCACAGCAAGTTCTGTGTTTGCCGATCTATGTGGAATTAAGTGAAGAGGAGGTAAGGTATATTGTAAATGTTCTACGAAAATAGGCTGAAACAAATGAAACTCGCGTTCGTACAATTTTGCATTTTCAATTTCGTTAGATATGAATTGATGAGAAAGAGTATACGATTGGAAATAAGAAAATAATTTTAATTTTAAAAATATGGATTTAGAAAATTTTTTAAACAGTTTTGCTTCACAATTTGAAGATACGGAATTGAGCGCTTTTACGCCACAAACTAAATTTAAAGAGTTAGAAGAATGGTCGTCATTAATGGCGTTGGCAATTATTGCAACGGTTGATGAGGAATACGAGGTTAAAATTAAAGGAGATGATATCCGTAATTCAGTAACAATAGAAGATTTATATAACAAAATAAAATCTAAAATGTAATGGCATTTTTGAATATTCAAAACGTTCAAATCAAAGGAATTTCAGCTTGTGTGCCTAAAAATGTTGTATTCAACAGAGATTATGCCGGCTTTACGGAAGATGAAACGGAAAAATTTATTACTGCAACAGGAATCGAGCAAAAGCGAGAGACAGATAATTCTATATGTACTTCGGATTTATGCTATTATGCCGCAGAACAGCTTATAAATGACCTACGCTGGGATAAATCGAAAATTGATTGCCTGATTTATGTTACACAGACGCCGGACTATATTCTTCCTGCAACGTCATGCCTCTTACAGCAAAGGTTGGATTTGAGTACAGATTGTTACGCTTTGGATATATCGTCAGGTTGTTCCGGTTGGGTGTATGGATTGAGTGTTATTACAAGTTTAATGTCGTCTTCTTTGATGAAAAAAGGATTGTTGTTATGTGGTGATACGATTTCCAAGGTATGCCCTTCGAGTGATAAAAGTACTTATCCTTTGTTTGGAGATGCCGGTACGGTTACTGCCATTGAATATAAACAAGGCTCCGTTTTTAAATTTCATACGGCAACAGACGGAAGTGGATACGAAGCGATAATTATTCGCGATGGTGGATATCGCAATATTGCTACTCAACAATCTTTTTACGTAAAAAATTATGAACCGGGGATATCAAGAAATAATCTGCAACTTACATTGGACGGGATGGATGTTTTTTCATTTGGCATATCCAAAGCTCCTCAAAGTGTAAATTGTTTACTCGAACATTTTTCGATAGACAAGGAACGGGTTGATTATTATGTCTTTCATCAGGCGAATATGTTTATGAATGAAATGATTCGTAAAAAATTAAAGTTGCCCATAGAAAAAACGCCTTATTCTTTAAAAGATTTTGGCAATACATCGTCGGCAACAATTCCTTTGACAATGATAACTCAGAAAGGCGAGGAACTGTCCAAATCGAAAAAAGAAATCGTGGCTTGTGGCTTTGGAGTCGGCTTGTCTTGGGCAAGCGTTCATTTTATTGCAGATCATGTTTTTTGTTCAAAATTAATTGAAATATAATGGTATACAATCCTTTTTCATTAGAGAATAAAACAGTTTTCGTAACAGGAGCATCTTCCGGTATCGGGAAAGCAATTGCTATTGAGTGTTCAAAAATGGGAGCACAAATGGTAATCACAGGGAGAAATGGAGCAAGGCTCAATGAAACTTTTCAAGCGCTGGAAGGCGAAGGGCATTTGAAAATTGAAGCAGATTTGTCCAAAGAACAGGATATTCGTAATGTAATCGAATTGTTGCCTCAAGTAGACGGAATTGTACATTGTGCTGGAATAATCATGCAAGTGCCTTTTTCGTTTACAACCAAAGAAAGGTTAGATGCCATTTTTTCAGTGAATTTTAATGCTCCGGCTTTAATTTCCCAGCAGCTATTAAAGCATAAAAAAATAAACAAATGCGCTTCCATTGTATTTATTTCTTCAATATCAGGCGTAATGGGTACTTTACCGGGTCTCTCATTGTATTCAGCAACAAAAGGGGCTGTGAATGGTTTGGCAAAAGGTATGGCTGTAGACTTGGCTCCTTTAAAGATTAGGGTTAATTGTATTAATCCGGCTATGATTCAAACTGCCTTATTGGATGCAGGAACTATCACGGAAGACCAGTATGAAGAAGATGCCTTGAAATATCCCTTAAAAAGATATGGACAGCCGGAAGAAGTCGCCTATGCCGCCATCTATCTTTTATCGGATGCTTCTGCCTGGGTTACAGGCAGTAATCTGCTTATTGACGGAGGTATTACCTTAGTATAAAAATAATGAAAGCGTTTATCAAAGGAATATCCTACTATTTACCCGAAAAAATTTTGACTAATGAACAATTAGTCAGTGAGTTTCCCGAGTGGACGATTGAAAAAATTGCAGATAAAATAGGCATCAGACAACGTCACATTTCAGCATGTTATGAGACGGCGTTGGATATGGCTGTAGCAGCGTCTAATCAATTGTTTAAAGAACACGAAATAGATAGATCAACAATTGATTTTGTGCTGTTATGCACACAAAGCCCTGATTATTATTTACCGACGACTGCCTGCCTGCTACAGGACAAGTTGAATTTGTCGACAACATGCGGCGCTTTGGATTTCAATTTAGGCTGTTCGGGTTTTGTTTACGGGCTTTCGCTTGCCAAAGGATTGATTGCCGGAAATATCGCCGGAAATGTTTTATTGGTTACGTCGGAAACATACTCCAAACATATCCATCCCAACGATAAAAGCAACCGAACCATTTTCGGAGATGCCGCCGCAGCCACATTAATTTCGAGGGAAGGGATTGCTGAAATCCTCAACTTCAGTTTAGGAACGGATGGTAAAGGAGCGGAGAACCTGATAGTAAAATCCGGTGCATTCAAACATCCCAATAAAACAAATCAAGTGAATTGTGACGAAGACGGGAATCCTGTTTCGGATGATTATCTTTACATGAACGGCTCGGAGATATTTAGCTTCACGCTGGAAGCAGTACCTCAGTTAGTCACAAGCACTTTGAAAGTCAATAATATGTCGAAAGATGATATTGACTTATTCGTCTTTCATCAGGCGAATAAATATATGATGGACTTTCTTCGCAAAAAAATTAAAATTGTCCCGGAAAAATTCTATTATTGTATGGAAAATTCCGGTAATACGGTTTCTTCAACTATTCCGATCGCGTTATATGAAGCGCAAAAAGAAAAAGAAATATCAGGGAACGTGTTACTTGCAGGATTTGGCGTCGGTTACTCCTGGGGAGGTACAATTTTGAAATACAAATGATAAAGGTTAGCAAGATAAAATAATGAAATTGAAAAGATTGTATATCATTGGAGCTTCAGGTTTAGGAAGAGAAGTTGAGTCATGTTTGGAGCATACCCCTGTTGAGCAAAGAGACTGGGAAATTGCCGGTTTTTTACATTCGTACCAACCGGGCAAATCTCCGCTTGAAGGCTATCCTTCTGATTATGAAATTGTGGGTGATTGGGAAACTTTTCCTTTGACGAAAGATGATTATTGCGTAATAGCCGTTGCCGATTGTTCGTGGCGTGAAAAGATATATCATGCGTTGAAAGATAAGGTAACCTTTCTGACTTATATTCATCCTACTTCAATGATCTACAAATTTGCCATCATAGGCGAGGCGGTTTTCATTGCTCCTTATTGTATAATTTCCACCAATGTGAAGATAGAAAATGGTGTAATGTTGAATTCTGCTACGAGAATCGGTCATGATTCCACGATTGGTAATTTTACTTCCCTTATGGCAGATGTAGATGTCGGCGGATGGTGTACTATAGGCGAAAAAGTATTTATGGGCACAAAGTCGACATTGATCCCCCATAAAAAGATTGCGAACAATGCCATAGTCGGAGCAGGTGCAGTGGTTATCCGTAATGTAAAAGAAGGAGTAACGGTTTTTGGTAATCCTGCAAAGGAAATATAAATAAAAAAGAATGATTATGATGTTATCTATTTGCATGATTACCTATAATCACGAAAAATATATTGCTGAAGCGATAGAAGGTGTATTGATGCAAAAAACCGATTTTCCGATAGAATTGATTATCGGTGAAGATTGCAGTACGGACAATACAAGAGATATTTGCTTGGAGTATCAACGAAAATATCCCGACATAATCAAATTACTGTTACCTGAAAAGAATCAGGGAATGATGCAGAATGCATTTAATACCCTGAAAGCTTGCACGGGAAAATATATCGCCAGTTGCGAAGGCGATGACTATTGGACAGACCCGTATAAACTTCAAAAACAAGTGGATTTCTTGGAAGCCAATGCTGATTTTTCCATTTGTTTTCATGCGGTAAAAATAAAGAAAGAATTAGAAAATATTATTGTAGATGATTATATTACCCCTCAAGTCTCTGATGTTACCGATATTTATAGATTAGCGCAAGGAAATTATATACATACGCCTTCAGTTGTGTTTCGAAAAAAAGAATCGGTACTTCAGTCTTTTGTCGGCTTAGGCGACTTGCGAGTCGGTGACTATGTTTTGCATATTTTGAATGCTCAATACGGTAAAATAAAAAAAATACCTGATGTAATGGCCGTATATAGAGCGGGCGTAGGCGTATGGAATGTGAACGATAATCGATATAGATTGGAGATTTGGGCAAACATGTTAGATAAACTCATTTGCCTATTTGCTGAGGATGAAAAATTAACTCATATCCTCAAACAACAGTATAAATATTTTTTATTTGCTCTTTATAATCTTTACAAACGTGAAAAAGATGTAGATAAGGCACAATCAATTTTTTTTACTGCCTGTGTAAATTATCCTGACGTGATTCTTGATGAATATGAAGAAATATCTCGTAATTTACAGATGATTAAACACCGGAAGTTTTACAGGTTTAGCAATTTATTACATAGATTATTTAAATTTTGAAAAATCGACGATTGAAGATTTTGATTTTATGTATACCCATTTTTTGCCTACGATCAAAAAAAATTATTATCTTTGCCGTATAAAATTTAAAACAAAGACATGATGAATTTAGGTATAAATATGGATAATCTTTAAAAATAAACAGTTAGAAATATGGGAGTTGTCAGTTTTTCAATACCAAAGAAATTGGTATTATTAATTAAGGGAAATGCAGTTATTGATAATTTTGTAGAAACAGGAACCTATTTAGGGAATACAACGTTTTGGGCTGCAAAGTATTTTAAAAACGTATCTACGATTGAGATCAGTGCGGAAATAAGCAAACAAACGGCTTCCCGCCCGGATTGTCCTGATAATATAGAATTTATCGTTGGAGATAGTAGGGATGAAATCCCTAAACTTGTCAAAAAACTTCAGGGAAGAACACTTTTTTGGCTGGATGGACACTGGTGTTCGAATGCCGGAGGCAAAGACCATGAATGTCCTTTAATGGATGAATTGAATGCTATTTCAAGTTGTGAAAATCCTGTGATATTAATTGACGATGCGCGCTGTTTCCTTGGCCCATTGCCTCCACCCCATAACGCTGATGACTGGCCAACAATCGACGAAGTCTTTGCACTATGTAAAAAAGTGATTCCCAATAGTTTTACGACTATCATTGATGATGTAATCGTCTGTGTGCCCGAAGATTTAAAACCTGTTATTTTCAATTATTGGAAGGCTACATTCAACGATCGGTTTTCAAATACGGCCCCTGTTGAGAAAAGTTTTTTTGAGCGTGGCATGACAAAAATCTATCATTATCTGAAACGTAAATTCCATCAATCGCCGGAGGAAATTGAAAACAGGCGAATTGCAGCTTTTAAAGAAGTTAATAAATGGTTACAGGAGAAGAAGATTCGAACTGTTCTTGATGTTGGTGCCAACACAGGACAATTTGCCCGCAAGGCCCGAATCCTGTTTCCTGATGCAAAAATCTATTCTTTTGAGCCAATACAGTCCGTCTATGAAAAGTTGAAACAAAATTTTGCCGGAGACATGAACTTTAAAGCATTTAATACGGCACTTGGAGAAGAAAATGGAGAGGTAACTTTTTTCCAAAATGATTATTCCGACTCATCCAGTTGTTTGAAAATGAAAGATACCCATAAAGAGGCTTTTCCATATACCATTCATGAATCTGCAATAAACGTGAGAATCAATACATTAGATGCAGTCTTAAAAGTAGATGATTTACAATCGCCTTACTTGGTAAAACTAGATGTGCAGGGTTTTGAAGAAAAAGTAATCAACGGCGGACAAGATATTATACGGAATGCCGAATATATTATCAGTGAGGTTTCTTTTGTCGAATTATATGAAAACCAACCTTTATTTAACGTGATATACAGCAAGTTGACAGGTATGGGATTTCGTTATATCGGTAATTTCGAGCAATTATTATCACCTTTGAACAATGAGATTTTGCAAGCTGATGCCCTATTCAAAAAAATAAGAGAGTAATGCCGATTTTTTCCATCATCATTCCAACATTCAATGCAGGACAAACATTTCAAAAATGTCTTGAAAGCGTAGTAAATCAGTCTTTTACTAATTTTGAAGTATTAATAATGGATGGATTGTCAACAGATAATACAGCGGAAATTGCAACCGGTTTCAAGGACAGTAGAATCAGAATCTTTTCTGAAAAAGATGACGGTATCTACGACGCCATGAACAAAGGTATTGATTCGACGAAAGGTGAGTGGTTGTATTTTTTGGGAAGCGATGATACAATATCTGATCACGATGTTTTACAAAAGGTATATGAGGCAATTAAAGAGACCGGATGTAAAATAATATATGGGAATATAAAAGCCGATGGAGACAACGATTGGGTAAAAAACGGAGAAATATATGATGGTCCTTTCAATTTTAAAAAGTTGGCATCAAAGAACATTTGCCATCAGGCAATTTTTTATCATAAAACAGTTTTTAAGAGTGTTGGAAATTTTAATACAACTTATAAAACTTGTTCCGATTATGACTTCAATTTAAAATGTTATGCAAAATATAAGTTCCGTTTTATAAATATAATTGTCGCAAATTATTTTGCAGGAGGAACAAGTTCAAAATCAGAAGATGTTAAAATGCAGAATGATAAATGGAAGAATATTGTGAAATACTATAAATGGTATTGGTATAAGAAAGAATTCAGTATTTTTAATCCATATATACGTTCTTTACTA
>JAITMT010000145.1 GCA_031277235.1 Tannerella sp. | reverse complement strand
GTCAGAAAGTCCTTTACCTTCTTTTGTCTGGCGCATCAAGATTTGCTCGTAATCTTTTTCTTTTCGGTGGGGAACAAATTTAACTATATAAGGACGCTCCATATTTTTATGACCATAATATTGTTATTTTATAAAATTTTCATTTGTCATTGTAATGCCCTAAAGCCGAAATAACGAAAACGATAACTTTATCGTCTTCAATTTTATAGACGAGACGGTGTTTGCGATTGATACGCCTTGCCCAAAGCCCTCGCTTGTCGTTTTTCAACAATTCGGGCTTTCCGGTGCCTGTACGGGGATGTTCGTTCAATTCCAAAAATAAAGATAAAGCCTTCTTATACGCCTTTTTATCAGACTTTTTTAAAATTTCAAGATCTGATTTTGCTTTCAAAGAAGTTTCAACAAAATAAATCATAAACTTTCAAAAAAATTATGAATGTCTTCTTTTGTCCGCAAAGTGATATATCTCCCCTCCTCGTAATCCTTTAGCCCCGCATCTATCATGGCATCAAACTCTTCTTTCGTCATCAGGGAATCATCTTTTTTAGACGCCGTCAACTTGTAAATTTTATCTTTCCCTCTCTTTATAAGGACTTTAACACCTTCGTCTATCTTGTCGAAATAGGTTTGAGGGTTTTGTTCAAATTCTTTTATGCTTATGACCATAACATTGTATTTTTTTGATTGATGTTGCAAAAGTAATCATTTTTATTGAATTATCGCCAAAATTTTTTCAAAAACGGCGTCGGGAGCAATATTGTTCATGCAGGCATAATCTCCTCTGTAACAGGGTTTATTACCAAAAACAGAGCAGGGTCGGCAAGATAAATCTTCCTGAATCGCATTGTCGGGATTTTGCCTGTAGCCGTAAAATCCCGCAAACGGATGCGTGGCTCCCCAAATGGAAATCACCGTCGTCCCCGCCAGCGAAGCGAAGTGCATATTCGCCGAATCCATACTGACCAGCGCATCCAACCGGCTCATCAAAACAAGTTCGTTATCCAATGAATACAGTCCCGCCACATTGCGAACATTCGGATATTTCACCGCCCATTGCTGCAATTGCTCCGATTCCCAGCCCCTGCCACCAAACAGAAATATCGTAATATCCTCTTTTCCAGACAGTTTTTTCACAATCAATTCCATTTTTTCCGGCGGATACATTTTTCCCCGATGCTTCGCAAACGGCGCAATACCAACCCATTTACCGCTTTTTTCTTCCGGAAAATCGGGCTTGTTTTCAAACAGCGAAACAAAATCCATTTCAAAACGAAATCCAGCCTTGTGGAAAACGTCTGCATATCGCTCTGTTACAGGACGTAGCGGTCGAATTTCTTTCGGAGGACGGGCAATCAATTGTTTGCGTTCCTTCCGACCTTTATTGATTATTACAATTTTTTTTCCGCTCAAGAAAAATACCGCATCCATAAGCCACGAACGCCACACGCCGTGCAAGTCCAACACCTTGTCAAACTGATACTTGCGTAATCGAAAAGCATACCGCAACAGTCCGAAAAAGGACTTTTCCTGACCACGGATATTTATACCGATAACATTCAGATTATCAGGCTTATTTATAAACAAAGTCGTCAGAAACGCCTGCGTCAACACCGTAAACGAATCTTCGGGACAGGTTTTAGCGACGGAATACACTACCGGAATGGTCATCGCGACGTCTCCGATAGCCGATAGTCTGATTATCAGAATTTTAGACATCTATTTTTTGCCGTATAAAACCGGGTTGAGCATCGGGTCGTTGTACATTTTCATCTGCCGATAGACTTTCATCTGCTTGCGTCCCTTTGAAATATCGTCAATCAATGCATCCAGAGCCGTTATCAGGTCTTTTTTCTGCTCGCTGAGGACTTGATATTTCAGGACGCATTTATCGCGTTGAATTTCGTTAATATCCTCACGCTCAACTTCTTTTTCGATATGGAAAATTTTCAGTTCCAGAATCGAAAGACGGTCAATCGCCCAAGCCGGACTTTCGGTGTTGATGCCTGCGTCGGGAAGCGTTTTCACGCCGGCATATTTTTCCAGAAAATAATCGTCAATAAGTTCCACCATATCAGTACGTTCCTGATTCGAGCGGTCAATTCGCCGCTTCAATTGCAAGGCTTCGACCGGGTCAATGTCGGGATTGCGTATGATGTCTTCGAGATGCCACTGCACCGCGTCTATCCAGTTTTTCAGATAGAGACGGTATTCTATATCCCCCTCATTATAAGGATTTTGCACCGAAAAATCAACATCGTCGTGCAGATGATAATCATAGGTCGCCCGCTCAAAAATCGCATAATAGGATTCTGCAAATTTCTCCATAGTTTTCTTTGTTAATATCTGTGGCAAAGATAGATGAAATTTTAATTTTATCCAAGCTTGCGAGATAAAACCGGGATAATCGCATCGAAATGTTATCCCTTTTTCTGTCCCGTTAGGGACAAAATATTGGTAGAAATGCAATGTCTCACCCGTTTAACGTGCCGTCAGGTACGTGATTTTTAACCGGAATTGTTCTCGTGGCGTACCTATGGCACGCAATGTGAAGGATATTCGTTTTTCTACCAATATTTTGTGCCTGACGGCACATTATTACGGGACGCTACTAAAAACCCTCCGTAAACGTCATTGTGAGGGCTTAATTTCAACTAACAAATGCAACTTTAGGTAGAAAAAAACTCTGCATCGGGGGCATGCCCCCGATGCAGAGTTGGGAAAAATTTCTTACTTTTAAAGTTGACATGAAAAAAGTACA
>JAITMT010000139.1 GCA_031277235.1 Tannerella sp. | reverse complement strand
AATCGAAACATGCTTTCCGAAGGCGCTGAATGGCAACTGGGCGAGTTCATTTACGAAACGCTCGAAGGTCGTCCGGGCACTTACACGCAACATTATCCCAAAGCCACCCGCAGAGGATTGAACAAGGTCTGGTTTGAACGGTACAGCGAAGGCGACGTATGGGACAGCTGGCTGTTTCGCGGTGAAACGGCGGCAGGCGTCGGCGAAAAGAATTACATGTTTGAAATCAGAGTGTTTAAAACCGTCAAGCGGATTGATTTCGTACATCTGCTTCGCAAAAAATTGGAAACGGCTCCGGAGGCTGTGTATGTCTCGTTTCCGTTTGAACTCCCCGACGGAAAGATATTCTACGACGTGCCCGGCGGCGCCATTCAAGCCGGAATTGACCAGATTCCCGGCTCGTCCAACGACTGGAACAACATCCAGAACTTTGCAACCGTCCGCAACTCCGACGGTCAGATGCTCATGGGCAGTCAGGAAGTATCGCTGGCGCAGTTTGGCGGGATCAACAACGGTCGATTCCAAAGAGACGCAACGCCCGAAACCAACAATATCTATTCGTGGCCCATGAACAACTACTGGAACACCAATTTCAACGCCGACCAGCATGGCGAGTTTGAGTGGACTTATTTTCTGACCTCGTCGGCTGACAACAGTCTGGAATACGCCACCCGATTTGCCTGGGGCGCCCGGATACCCATGCCCACCAGAGTATTGCAAGCCGGCAAATCCGAACGGAAAGGCGCAACTTCCGGCTCCATTCTCGAACTGACTCCCGGTAATTTATTGCTGGTGAACATGCGTCCGGTAGAAGGCGAGAAGGCAGTTCTGCTCCAAATACGCGAAATCGGCGGAAAATCAACCGTATTCAACGCCACCTCTCCGCTGCTTGGCGCCTTGCACTTTGAGTCCTGCGACGCCACCGGAAAACCGATCGAACAACCCGAACCAATCACCTTCAAACCTTGGGAGAATAAATTTATTAAGATAAAGTGGTAAGATATGATTTTGGATTTATGATTTACTCCAGAACTTGATTCGGGACTGGATTTTCCGGTCCGGGCAGTCGGGCAGGGTTTTGTAAGATTGTTTTTTCGACGTCTTTGTTTTATGAATCATCTTGCAATCCCACGGCAATAAAAACTCACTCTAACAGGGTTCGGAACCCTATTAGAGTTGAAAAACCCGGGGAATTTCAAATGTTCGAATAAATCCCGATGGGAAGGGACGCTGTTTTCTACCGGGCGACAATCTCTGACGGGACGCCGACGATCCGAAGTATCATATTGAGCAAACCTGTAATTTTTTTTCAAAATATTCACGAAAATATAAATTACTGACTATTAATAATATGTATTTTGAAAGTGAAATGTCAAAAAGAATATTTTGTGTTTATCAATTTTTATAACTACTTTTGCAGAAAAATAATTGCAAAATGATTGGAATTTTTGATGAAGAAATGATTCGGGAAGTGTATGCCGCCTTACCCATGAAAATCGAGCGGATTCGACAGGAACTCAAACGCCCTCTGACACTTACCGAGAAAATATTGTATGCCCATCTGGATGCCGGAGAACCATTGAAAGACTATGCTCGCGGCGTTGATTACGTGAATTTTACGCCCGACAGAGTCGCCATGCAGGACGCTACGGCGCAGATGGCGTTGCTGCAACTGATCAATTCGGGACAGCAACGGGTAGCGGCGCCTTCTACCGTGCATTGCGACCATCTGATACAGGCGCACAAAGCCGCCCGTCCCGATTTGGACACGGCGCTGGAAAACAACCGGGAAGTATATGCTTTTTTGCGGGACGTTTCCAATAAATACGGCATCGGTTTCTGGAAGCCGGGAGCGGGAATAATTCATCAGGTAGTGCTTGAAAATTATGCGTTTCCTGGCGGCATGATGATCGGAACGGATTCGCATACGCCCAATGCGGGCGGTTTGGGAATGATTGCCGTAGGAGTTGGCGGAGCGGACGCAGCCGACGTGATGGCAGGTATCCCCTGGGAACTGAAAATGCCCAAAATCATCGGCGTGAAACTCACCGGCAAACTGTCCGGCTGGGCGTCGCCCAAAGACGTGATCCTGAAACTGGCAGGTATTCTCACCGTAAAAGGCGGGACAAACGCCGTCATCGAATATTTCGGACCGGGCACGGCAACGCTTTCCGCCACCGGCAAAGGCACGATTTGCAACATGGGAGCCGAAGTGGGCGCCACGACCTCCATTTTCCCGATAGACGAAAAATCACTGGACTATTTGAAGGCGACCGGAAGGACGAAAATCGCCGAAACAGCCATAAACATACTCGAACACCTGCAACCCGACGCGGAAGTTACGGAACATCCCGAACAGTATTTCGACCGGATTATTGAAATAAATTTGTCGGAACTGGAACCGTACATCAACGGTCCCTTCACGCCCGACGCGGCTTATCCGATTTCGGAATTTGTGAAAATCGTCGAGGAAAAAGGATTTCCGCAAAAAATGGAAGTGGGCTTGATTGGCTCCTGCACCAATTCATCGTATGAAGACTTGTCGCGCTCGGCGTCGGTGCTCAAACAGGCAAAGGAGAAGGACCTGAAAGTCAAAGCCGAACTGCTCATCAATCCCGGCTCGGAACAGGTGCGCTACACCGCCGAACGCGACGGATTGCTGGGCGAATTTGAATCGGTCGGAGCAACCATCATGGCGAATGCCTGCGGTCCCTGCATCGGTCAGTGGAAGCGCGAAACGGACAATCCCGAACGCCCGAACTCCATCGTAACGTCGTTCAACCGCAATTTTGCGAAGCGGAACGACGGAAATCCGAATACGTATGCCTTCGTAGCGTCGCCGGAACTGGTAACCGCCCTCAGCATCGCGGGAACGCTGCGTTTCAATCCGTTGATGGATACGCTGCCGAACGAAGCCGGCAAGGAGGTAAAACTTTCGGAACCAACCGGCTACGAACTGCCTCCGCAAGGATACGAAGTGAAGGACGCCGGTTACATAGCTCCGGCGGAAGACGGAGAAAATGTGTTCATCCATATTGACCCGAAATCGGAGCGGTTGCAACTGTTGGAGCCATTTTCGGCTTGGGACGGAAAAGATATTATCGAACAGCCGCTGCTGCTCAAGGCGAAGGGAAAATGCACCACCGACCATATTTCGATGGCAGGACCGTGGTTGCGTTTCCGCGGTCATCTGGACAATATTTCCGACAACATGCTGATGGGAGCGGTTAATGCCTT
>JAITMT010000100.1 GCA_031277235.1 Tannerella sp. | reverse complement strand
GTTTTCAATGTAAAAGGTATCGCCCGGAATCGCCACGCAGCGTTTTATGTAATGGACATTCAAATCCATGTCAATTTTTTCCCGGTCTGCGTATGGAAAATTGAAGACGATAATATCGTTGCGCCTGATTTCCCGAATACCCCTGAAACGTTCGGTAATCACTTTTCCGCCGATGCGGACTTTCGGGAAATGCGGAAATATCCTCGGACCCGGAATCTGTTTGTTTACAAGGATATAATCGCTTCCCTCAATTGCCGGAAACATCGAATACGACGGCACCTTGAATGAACTGAACAGGAAAACCCGCAGCACAATCGCCAGAACGGCAGCGAGAAACAGTATGGCTCCCCACCAGCGCAACTCTTTCCAAAACTTTTTCCGGGAGATTCTACCCCTTCTACCGTTCATCCGTGTTCCCGTTTTCCCGAATAATTTTCTTATAAAGTTCCCAAATGGCAGGATTATAAACCGGATTTCCGACCATTACAACTTTGTTGTCTTTGTCCAATAGAAAGCATTGATATTCCGGTTCTTTTGGAAAGTTGTTTAGCAATTGTTCTAAAAAAGTTTTTTCGTTTCATATCGGGATTTTTCTATTGTTCTGTATTTTTCAATAATATCCGTATTTTCAGTGTATCGCCCGGCAGAGTATCCAGTCTAACCTCAATATCTTCATTATTAAAATCAGTATCTATATTTCTTGTCTTATAGAATTCATTCATGATTGAATCTGCAAATTTTTGAGATTTCTCTGTGTTATTATCCTCTGCACTGACTTCAAGAACTATCTGATAATTTGGTCTATTTTCCATTGACTCAGATAGTATTTGTGTTTCGGAAGTTGGTTTATTTTCTGTTGTCGGTTCGATTTTATTTTTCTCTATTACTTTTTCCAAATCAAAAGACAATTAGAGAAAAAAATAATTTATACTTCATGATGTTGTATCTTAATTAAGAGTGTATAATACTAAAATCGGGTTAGATTCAAGATCGAATGTTATGTTTTCAAATGTGCTATTCAATCTTTTGACAATACCTTCCCGGTCCGGAATAATCTGATAAATCAACTTTCCCCGGGACAATCCGATAATCTCCGGCAAAGGCTGCACCACTATTTCAGATGGCTGTTTGATATTAATCCAGTATATTGTAGGAACCGAATCGTTTAGGTTGATATAGACATGGAAAATTTTCATTTCACCGTTCGGAAAGCATACGAATGAAAAAAATAAGTGATCGCCATAAGCATAAACATTGTGAATCTTACCGTCATATTCCGAACTTTGAAAGTCTTTTGAATAAATATCACGCGTATTTTTCCTGTTTCCAAAATCAATATGTAAAAAGGGCTCTAACGTTTTGTCGGTTATCTTATAAATCATATCCTGGTAAGGAAAATGAAAAAGAACATCATTTGTCTTTTCATTTGGCGAAAAATAATTCGTTATATAGTATGGCAGATATATTCTACCATTACCTTGAAAATAACCATTATCTATTTTATTATCCTTACGGTTAAAATATATGAGATAATACTGCTTTTCATTTTGTTGGGCATTTATTCCCCAGAATCCATCTTCATCAGGATAGAAAGAATAAATATAATATTCCAGTCGCCACGAAGATATAAAGTTTCCGAATAAATCATATTCTATTATTTGTCGTGACGCCGGATCTGAAATCATAATTTTATTTTCTTTTAAAAGAACATCTGATATATCCAGATAATCTTTAGGACCTGATCCCCTATTTCCTATACGATGGGAATATTTTCCGGTTTTATCGAAAGACAAAATACTTTTTGTTTGGCTATCCCATATTATTATTGCAGAATCTGTTAGAAAAACTTTTCTAATCTTCCCTATAAGGCTTTCAGAGGTGGTTTCCAAGGGGATCATTTCTGTAAAAGACGATATTTTTGTCATATCAAACCCGGTCTCATCTTCTGCCTTAACCGTATATGAGTAAATGGAATGAGGATTATTGTCTTTTACGCATCCGTAAAACATGACAAGCAAAGGTAATACAAAATATATTTTCATATTCTTATCTTTTTTTAATGATCCATAATTTTCAAATCATTCCGTGAATAAATCCATATTTTTGATTCTTGCCCATACACTTATTCTACTTTATACGCCGCAAAGATAAACAAACCTTTTGAATCTGCATTTTTTTTCAACTTTTTTTTCAAAAAAAGCAGATCAAATAAAAATAACACTAAAATTTGAATCGGTTAAAATCTATTTTTCTTGCCTGCGTTTGGAAAAAAGAATAAATCCATCTAATTTTGTCTCGTCATGGAAGATAATACGGTTGAAGAAAAGAAAGAATTGCGGTATGCCATTGTTTATTCATTGTTGCTGACTGCATTGCTGTGGATTGTGCAGATAGTGGACGTTTTGTTTTCCCTGAACTTGAAACAGTACGGTTTGCACCCGCTTGAAACGGACGGTTTGTCCGGCATTTTCACCATGCCGTTTCTGCATGCCGACTGGGAGCATCTCATTTCAAACACGCCTCCCCTGCTTGCGCTGATTGGAGGGCTGTTTCTGTTTTACAGGCGCGGCGCGTGGAAAATTCTGTTCTCCCTGTATGTCGTGAGTGGATTGCTGACCTGGTTTATGGGACGAAATTCGACGCATATCGGCGCCAGCGGATTGGTGTATGCGCTGGCAGCCTTTCATTTTGTCAGCGGCGTGATTAAAAAGGAAAACCGGCAGCGTGCATTCGCCTTGCTTGTTTCGTTTCTTTACGGCGGTTTTGTCTGGGCTTTTTTCCCGACGCTGTACATCGGTACCTCGATTTCGTGGGAAGGACATCTGTCGGGATTGCTCACGGGCATTATTTTTGCTTTTTATTACCGGCAAGAAGGTCCGCAACCGCCGCCAAATCCTTTTCCGGAGGAAGAGGAAGAAGATGGCGAAGAGCGGGACGCGGGTATTTAATGGACAATTGACAATTGATAATTGACAATGGGAGTTGGAGAAATTCCCCTTTTTCGGAGCAGGGGCGTCAAGTTCTATTTCCTAACGGAATGCCAAAATAATACCGGTTTATTTTAGAACTTGACAGCCTTCCGCTTGAGGAGAGGGTAGGGTAGGCTCAAACTTTGAATTTTCAAATTTATCAATTGCTTTTGCAGGATTTACCGAAATTTTTCCGTACTTTTGCAAAAATTTGAAGTTATCAACAATTGCAGCAAGTTATCAACATCTCCGGCAATCCCGTCTGAAAAAAGTGTAATTTTGCCAGAGATATTGTTAAAAAATGTACAATATAAAAAATTGCAATTAATTGTTAAATAACTTATTCAGAAGAAGAAATGGGTAAAATTATCGCTTTGGCAAATCAAAAGGGAGGCGTGGGCAAAACGACTACGACCATTAATCTTGCCGCTTCGCTGGCGGCATTGGAGAAAAACGTACTCATTGTGGACGCCGACCCGCAGGCAAACGCCTCGTCGGGCTTCGGCATAGACGTAAAATCGCTCAAAAACTCTATCTATGAGTGCCTTATCAACGGAATGGATCCGCACGAAGCCATCGTTCATTCGGAGATGGAAAATCTCGACATCCT
>JAITMT010000080.1 GCA_031277235.1 Tannerella sp. | reverse complement strand
CAACTACTTAATAAGGCTTTTCCCCGACATACTATCAGGCACGGGAAGACCCATAATATTTAATAATGTAGGAGCAATGTCTGCGAGCACGCCGCAATCCGCAAGTTCTTTTGGTGAATTTGAAATAAACACAAGGGGAACAGGATTTGTAGAATGTGCAGTGACGACATTGCTTTTTTCGTCAAGCATAAAATCAGCATTTCCATGATCTGCGGTCAGCAAAATCTGACCGTTTTTTGATAATACCGTATCAACTATCATTGGCACACAGTCATTTAGCGTTTCGATAGCTTTTATTGCGGCATCCATGATGCCCGTGTGTCCAACCATATCGGCATTGGCGAAATTCAAAATTATTAAATCATATTTGTTTTCCGCGATTATTTCCAGTACTTTTTCTGTGATAAGGGGCGCACTCATTTCAGGTTTTAAATCATAAGTTGCAACCTTTGGAGAAGGGATCAAAATACGGTCTTCGTTTTTGTTCGGCGCTTCAACACCGCCGTTAAAGAAAAAGGTGACATGTGCGTATTTTTCGGTTTCGGCTATTCGAAGTTGCTTAAGCCCAAGGCTTGAAATATATTCGCCAAGGGTATTTTCAAGAGAATCGGGTGGAAATGCAACAGAAACCTTTGGCATTGTCGCATCGTATTGCGTCATACAAACATAAAACAAATCATTTACTTTTTTCCTCCGCTCAAAACCATTAAAAGCTTCATCGACAAAAGCTCGTGTAATTTCCCTTGCCCTGTCAGGTCTGAAATTGAACATAATCATAGCGTCACCGTCGTTTACCAGAGCTTCGGTCGCATTCACGGAATCGAATATTTCAGTTTCAGTTTTGCCTGTACAATTTGGTGCTGTATTTGCTGCTACATTGGGGTGTTTGATAACAGTTGGCACTACAAACTCGTCATTTTCATCTCGGGCGTAGGCATTATTTACTGCTTCAAGTGCCGTGTTTGCGAGCTTACCGTCGCCAAGAGTCAAAGCGTTGTAACCTTTTTCTACACGCTCCCACCGCTCATCTCTGTCCATAGCATAATATCTGCCCGAAACCGTAGCGATTTGGCCGACACCAACTTTTTTCATATACAACTCAAGTTGCTCAATATACAAAAGCGCACTGCGTGGCGGAACATCGCGTCCGTCAAGAAAGCAATGAACGTATACTTTTTCCAGAGAGTGCTTATGTGCCATGTCAATTAGGGCAAAAATATGTGAAATATGACTGTGCACGCCGCCGTCAGAAACAAGCCCCATAAGGTGAAGTGCAGAATTATTTTTTTTCACATGCGCGATTGCCGAAAGCAAAGGTTCATTTTCAAAAAAAGTACCGTCGTCAATCTCTTTGCTAATTCGAGTAAGGTCTTGATATACGATTCGCCCTGCACCGATGTTGAGGTGTCCGACTTCTGAATTGCCCATTTGCCCATCAGGCAGTCCCACAGAAAGCCCCGAGGCTTCGAGGGTAGTATGGGGGTATTTTTCAAACAATTTATCGATATCAGGTTTTCTTGCGGCAGCAATAGCGTTTCCGTAAGAAGTATCGCTTTGCCCGTAACCGTCAAGAATAATTAACATTGTTGGTTTTAAAGAATTTTTCATGTGCACCTCTGAATTTACTATTTTGTTGTTGTTAATTCTATAATGATTGTCATGATAGAATCTGTCATGTGCGTTTCGCAAATTAAATCTATTAAGGCGAAAAGTCGCACGGCAAATTTAATATATAATTATAGCGTAGCTATAATTATAATACATTTCAACCTGTAATTCCATAACAACAAAAATCATTTGATGCTTGACAATTGACTTTGAATCAATTACAATTGACTCAAAGTCAATTCAAGATAATGATGGCGAGATAGTAAACCTCTTCCGAAATCAACTCTGGGAAAAAGGAGTATAAAAGAATGCGCGTTTCATTAGTAATTTCAGCAATTATTATAACCACGGTAAGTGTTTTAAGCTTTTTATATTCACCAAGATTTGGGAGAAATCCGCAACGCGAAATATTAGAGAGAATAGGAGCTTCTGCAAATTATCGCGGCGGTAAATTTCAAAATCTTTCACCAAGAATAAATATTTTCTCTGAAAAGTCTTTTTTTCAGGCAGTTCGTGACTTTTTATTTACAAAGGTGGAAGGCTTGACACCTTTAACGCCACTGCCTTCTATGAAAGTCAACCTTAAAGAAATTAGCAGGGAAGAAAATGTAATGGTTTGGCTGGGGCATTCGTCCCTGTTTATACAAATCGATAGGGAACGATTTTTGATTGACCCTGTATTGGTAGCAGGTTCTCCGGTTTCATTTTTTAATAAGCCTTTTAAGGGGGCAGAGGCTTATTCTCCCGAAGATATTCCCGATATTGATTACCTGTTAATTACGCACGATCATTGGGACCACTTGGACTATGAAGCGGTAATAAGCATAAAAAACAGAGTGGGAAAAGTTATTTGCGGTTTAGGAGTTGGGGAGCATTTTAGGCACTGGGGATACAATAAAAAGGACATTATGGAACTGGATTGGAACGAAAGTGCAATGTTGAAAAATGATATAGCACTGCACATACTTCCCGCGCAACACTTTTCAGGGAGAAAATTTATTGGCAGAGACAAAACACTATGGGTTTCTTTTATGATAGTAGCACCTTCACTAAATATTTTTATCAGCGGAGACACAGGCTATAGCAAACATTTTTTTGAAATCGGGCAAAGATTTCCTACAATTGATTTTGCGATATTTGAATTTGGGCAGTACGGATATGATTGGCGCGATATACATCTTATGCCCAATGACCTTGTTCAAGCAATAAAAGAATTAAACCCCAAAAGGAGTTTTGCCGCTCATAATTCTAAGTACGCATTAGCTAAACACCCTTGGAAAGCACCACTTGAATTTGTCTCAAAACTTAGCGAAGAACACAAGTTTAACATAATAACGCCAATGATGGGCGAATTAGTGTATCTGGAAGATTGTTCTCAGAAATTTACTAAATGGTGGGAGGAATGAGTGATGAACGTAATTATTGCCGGAAGCACCGGAATGATAGGTAAATTAGTTTTAGCTAATTGCCTAAATTCAGACAAGGTAACAGAGGTAAGGTCTTTAGTTAGAAAGCCATCAGGTCAGCAACATCCTAAACTTACAGAAATTGCAGTTGAAAACTTTGAGGATTATTCGGCACACGAAAATTTGTTTAAAGACATAAGCACTGCTTTTTTCTGCTTAGGGGTTTACACCGGGCAGGTTCACGATGATTTGTTCAAAAAAATCACTGTCGATTACGCAGCCGAATTTGCTAAAACTTTAGAAAAGAATAGCCCTATGGCAACTATTTGCTTATTAAGTGGCGCGGGTGCAGATATGACAGAAAAGAGCAAAACTTCTTTTGCACGTTATAAAGGAATGGCTGAAAATAAAATCAAAAATATGAACCTAAGATTTTGCAGCTTTAGACCAGGATATATTTACCCGGTTGAGCCAAGAGAAGAACCCAATTTTAGCTATAAAATGATGAGGAGCCTATATCCTGTAATTTTAGTCCTTGGCAAAAAATATAGCATAAAGTCAACAGAGTTAGCCAACGCAATGTTTAATGTGGGGATTAACGGAGCAGATAAACAGATTTTAGAAAATAAAGACATACTATCTTATATTTAACCACTGACAGTGGTTAAATAGCGAATATAGAAAGCGGTGATCAAAATAGGTAAGCGAGCGATGACGAAAGAAGCCAAAGAAGCCAAAGAGCAAGCAATTCTTAATATGGCTGAAAAAATGTTTCTTTCGATGGATTATGATAAAATTAAAATGTCTGTTCTTGCCAAAGAACTAAAAATGTCAAACGGTCTTTTGTTTGTCTACTTCAAGACAAAAGAAACGCTTTTTATGTGTTTGCTTTTTCGTGAATATGAAAAACGGCTTGACTATTTAATCAATATTGCAAATGAAATGCCGTTCGATAGCTTTGGAGATATTAAGCAACTATTCATGACTGAACTTGAACTTTTGATTGATACAAACCCTTTATATATTGGGCTTGAATCAATGCGCTCGGCAATTTTAGAAAAGAATACCGACCTTGATATTTTGTTTAGCATGAAAAAGAAATTGTTTGAACGCACACTTGAATTAGCATCAGTTGTTTGCAAGGGCGGCATCTTAACTGCAAACCAATTCATTGATATTTTCTTTATGGAATCTGCTATTTTAATAGGTTGTAAGTTAAGTTCTGACGTGCCTTCTGATGTAGTGGAAATTGTAAATAAGATTGGAATTGAGGGATTTAACCGCAGTTTTAAGGACGATGTTCTGATGGCAGTTAGTTGTTATTTTGATGGGTTTGAAACGAGGTTGGGAAAATGATTTTTCATTTTATTATTTCAATTTTTTGAAATTCTGAGCTTCTTTGCCCACATTAAAAAAAAATAAATCCTAAATAAATATAAAACAAAAACATGCACGCCGCATTTTTTTTTGATATAATATGTAGAAGTAACATCTCTAAGGAGTTAGAACATATATGAGCAAAAAGACATTTTTGAAAGGCGCAGCAATTTTAGCGGTTGCGGGGTTTATAGTGCAAATTCTCGGGGCTGTTTTTCGTATTCCCCTTGCAAATATAATTGGTGAGGACGGCATGGGGTTTTACGGTACAGTATATCCGATATACGTGTTTATTTTGGTGTTTTCGACAAACGGTGCACCTGCTGCAATTTCTAAAATGACATCTGAGAAGCTTGCTGTTTATAGGGCAGATGAAGCTCATAGAATATTTAAGCTATCATTCATTGCAATGGCGATATTTGGTGTCGTCACTTCTTTTGCACTTTTCTTCGGCGCGCGCCTTATAATTCGTTTGGCGGAAGTGCATCCGGACTCATATTATGCGATGGTCGCAATAGCACCGGCGTTGCTTTTAATACCAATAATGTCTGTAT
>JAITMT010000041.1 GCA_031277235.1 Tannerella sp. | reverse complement strand
TGGCGGAATAGATGCCGCCCCGGCGCAAGGTGCGCAGGATAATTTTGAGTTGATAAAACATTTTGCCACAAATTTTTATACAAAATTTACAGCAAAAATCATGCCAAACAATTAATAGGTTGATAACAATATATTTATGATTTTACCCGATTGGAAAAGTGTCCGTTTTCGGACAGTAAGTGTCCGTTTTCGGACACTTTTTACAATCGTATAACTGAACAGAAACGCAAATTAAACAAACCCCATATATGATGTTTTTGCCTGTTTCAAAAACTGTTTATATCTTTGTGGCGTCAAACGATAAAAATAAAATGATATTATCATGGATGTATTAGTGCAGAATATTTCACCAAACGAAGTAACTTTCTTTGAAGAATTGATTAAACGAATGGGCTGGGACGTTAAGACCAGGGAAAGTATATTGGAAAGATTCGTCGAAACACGTCCTCAAAATGTTGATTTGACGGACGAAGAAATAATGGAAGAAATTAAATCCGTAAGATATACAGGTGAAGATAATAGTTGACACCAATTTATGGATTTCATTCCTTATCGGTAAGAAACTATCGATTCTCAAAACGCTGTTTTACAATCCGGAATTAACTGTATATGTATGTGATGCGCTTATACTTGAAATAAAAAGTACAGCAGAAAAACCAAAAATCCGTAAATATTTATCTGAAACAGACGTTTATTCCGTTTTGGAGATAATTGATGCATATTGCGTCCATATCATTCCTGACAAAAGTGTAATCTCACCGATACGCGATGTGAAAGACATCTATCTTCTGTCTTTGGCTGAAACCGTGCAGGCTGACTTTATCCTGACAGGCGATAAGGATTTGTTATCTCTACAAACTCATCTTCAAACAAAGATTGTTACCTATAATCAATTTGCTTCAATAATTGGGTAGCGTCAATATCATTTTCAAAACTCATAACTTTTTCACTCTGAACTCGAAATCGCCTTCACCGGATTCGCCGTCGCCGCCTTGACAGCCTGAAAACCTACCGTCAGCAGCGCAATGCCCACACTGATACACCCGACAACAACAAACAGCCACCACGGTATGTCCGTCCGATAGGCGTAGCCGGATAACCATTGATTCATCGCCCACCATGCAATGGGCGAAGCGACGGCAACGGATATAAGCACCAGCATCAAAAACTCTTTGGACAGCAACAGGATAACGTTGCCCACCGAAGCGCCCAGCACCTTGCGTATCCCAATTTCCTTGCGACGCGTCTCGGCTATGTAAGCCACCAAAGCAAACAGGCCAAGGCAGGAAATAAAAATTGCCAGCCCTGCAAACCATGTTGCCAATGTTCCCAGTTGTTGTACTTCTCCGAATTTACGGGCATATTCTTCGTCCACAAACCTGTATTCAAAAGGATAAGCCGGATTGTAGCGTTTGAACGTCTGTTCCGTTTCGGCCAGATTACCAGCCATCCTGTTTACGCCGTTCAACCGGATGTGCATGACGCCGAACCATCCCGAAGGACCGCCTATAAACATGGGCGCTACACGTTCATAAGGAGAATTAAGAATGAAATCTTTGACTACGCCCACCACATGCCAATCCCGGCCTTGCGTACTGACAATTTCTCCAACGGGATTTTCGAAATTCATGATCTTCACCGCCGATTCGTTGAGCAGCATTGCCGACGAGTCTGTCGGAAAAGCATATACATCAATATCACGTCCTTCGATGATGGTGGCGCCCACCGTTTTTGACCAGCCGCTGTCTGCAAACAGCATTTCAAATGTGATCCTTGCATCGGGGTCTTTTCCCTTCCACGTAACGCCCCATGTATTGTTCCATCCCTGCGTCATCGGCCCGCTGTTTTTTGTTACCGATACCGCTACGCCTGAAGTTATTAAATCGTTCTTAATCAGTTCATAGTTCTTTCCGATATCCCCGTCGAGCATCATGTAAATGAGTTGATCCTTGTTGTAACCCGATTCCCTGTCCAGCGCATATTCAATCTGGCGATGAACTACCAATGTGGACACAATCAAAGCACATGCAACCGTAAATTGCGTCACAACCAAAACCTTTCGAGAAGAAATCGCCCCCCGCTGCCTGCTGAATAAACCTTTCAACACCTTAACCGGACGAAAGGAGGACAAATAGAAAGCAGGGTAACTGCCGGCCAATAATCCGGTGAATAGGACAAAGCCCGATCCGGCTACCCAAAACCAGCCATTAGCCGGGTTTAAGGTTAATTGCTGCCCCATCAACGTGCTGAATTCGGGTAAAACCATCATGGCAAGAATTAAGGCTACCGCGCCGGCAATTAAGGCAACCAGCATTGATTCTCCCAGAAACAGCCTGATCAGCGACATGCGTTTTCCGCCCAACACTTTTCTGACCCCTACCTCCTTTGCCCGTTTTGCGCTGCGGGCGGTGCTCAAATTCATGAAATTGATGCAGGCAATCAACAAGACCAGTCCGGCAATGATGCCAAACAAACGCAATGTATCTATCATACCGCCAACCGGCTCGCCATTCTCAAATTTGGCATACAGATACCGTTTGCCCAACGGATACAAAAAGACTTCGGTTTGCGCCCTGTTGCCGGTGTGTGAATTGTTGACACCACGAATGGATTCATTGACCTGTTCCGGGCGGGCATCCGGATGCAATTCCACATAAGTTTGCAAATTATTGGTGCCCCAACTGTCTATAAATCTACCCAGTATTTTCAGGAAAGATACCGGCATGAATGCTTCAGACTGAAACCGGGTATTGCCGGGCAAATCCTTCATCACTCCGGTAACCGTCACAGGATGTTGGTTGTTGACTAAAAGTGTTTGCCCAATCGGGTCGCCCGTGCCAAACAAACGTATGGCTGCACTTTCTGTTAAAATCACCGATTGCGGGTCGTTCAGCGCTGTTTCCTTATTCCCGTGCAGCAACGGAAAATCGAACATGGTCAAAAAGTCGGGATCGGTACATCCTGTCCGTATTTTTAACCGGACGTCTTCTCCGGCATAAAGATAATCGTCGTATATCATTCTTGCCACACCGGCAATTTCCGGATAATCTGTCTTCAGGGTTGGCCCCAAAGGCATGGAAGTCCAATCAGAACATTGTATGGAGCCTCCTACTAAAATACGGTTATAAGCCACATAAAGTTGCTTTTCTTTCGTATGAAAACGGTCATACGACCACTGGTGCCAGGTCCATGCAAGAATTAAGATGGCGGCAGCCATCCCTATGGCTAAGCCGCCGATGTTGATGGCTGAGTAGATTCCTCCGCGGCGCAGATTGCGCAGAATAATTTTAAGATTGTAGAACATATTTTTCCTCCACGAATTACACGAATTAACACTAATTTTAAAATATACACGAAAAATGGCAGCAAATATCATGCCAAAATGTTATTATATTGAATAAGATGAATATACCATTTTATAAGTTTTCAAAAAGTGTCCGTTTTCGGACAGTAAGTGTCCGAAAACGGACACTTTTCACGATCGTTTGCCGATAATCCAATCCCGAAAAAACGGGTCGTCTATTTCGTATTTTTGATTTTTAATGAGGATACCTTTTTCGGTCAACCGTTTCAATGCGCTGAATACGGTACTCGAAGCGCTTACGCTTGTAAACGAAACCGATGCAGACATCAAATTAGCCTGTTCAAAAGCAAGTTCTATCAATACTTTTTTGTCCGTATTGTTGAAATTATTCCATAACCGCTCAAAATCATGATCATGCAGCATTATTACAGATGCAACAGTTTCGTTTACCGTGTATTCGGAATATTTTTCGCGCTCTAATTTTAACCAGACATGAAATGCTAATTGTTGGGTATAATGAGGATGGCAATGCGAAAATTGCAATATTTCTTCCGATATTTCAGCATATTTGTCTGTTATATTTGCAAAACGGTTCTGTAAAAAAAGTGCGAAATCATGATACGGGATTTTGTTCAGCGTAAACAACTGTCCGAAATGATAGAAAGGAGACTTCTTGTTTTCAAAAATTTGTTTCATCAGTGATTCTGAACTTCCTGAAAATATATAGTTTACATTTTGGTGAAACTGAATGACAGAACGCAGACGTTTATCCAAGGATTTTTCCAGCAACAGCAAGTCCTGAAATTCATCAAAGACCACAATCGGCCGTTTCCTTTCTTCTCCAAGTTTCTCTATTAAATTCAAAACGTCTTCCAAATGCACAAAACTGTCCATATATGGCTGAAAAGCAACATCTACGCTGTTTGTTACAGGGTCGACAGACAACATGGGGATGATTCTGAAATTTCGGATCATAAATTTCAGTTTTTCAAACGGATATTTTTTGAAAAGCTGTTTCAGCAGTTGGTTGGCAAAATCGCTTACATTTGTAAGCAGTTGCAAATCCAACCACAAAACAGGCCGATCAATGTTAGCGACCACTTTATTGACAAGACTTGTTTTGCCGAATCGACGGGGCGCAATCATAATCACATGATTAGCGCTCGCTATCAGTTGAGATAACAGTTCGTATTCAGATACTCGATCCGTAAAAAAATCTTCGGAAACAACTGAGCCGAATTTAAAAGGATTGTCCATAATTAATTATATTGTAATTACTTGCGTTTGCGAAATTTTTCGATGCGAATTTTTTCGCAAATATAAGGTGTTTTTTTCAACTTTTGCAAATATTCGGAAGTTTTTTTATTCGGAACTCGAAATTGCTTTCACCGGATTCGCCGTCGCAGCCTTGACAGCCTGAAAACCAACCGTCAGCAGTGCAATGCCCAGACTTATACCCCCGACAACGACAAAAAGCCACCACGGAATGTCCGTTCGATAGGCGTAGCCGGCCAGCCATTGGCTCATCGCCCACCATGCAACGGGCGAAGCAATTACAAACGAGATTAGCACCAGCATCAGAAACTCCTTGGATAGCAGCAATATAACGCTGGAAACCGAAGCACCCAGCACCTTGCGTATCCCAATTTCCTTTCGTCGTGTCTCAGCCATATAAGCCACCAGCGCAAACAGCCCCATACAGGAAATAAAAATCGTCAACCCCGCATATCCAGTAGCCAGCGAACCCATTTTTTTCTCTTCCGTGAATTTGCGGGCATATACTTCATCTACAAAATGATACTCGAACGGATAATCGGGGTTGAATTGTTTAAATACCTGCTCTGTTTTTGCCAGATTGTCCGCCATGCTGTTGGCGCCGTTCAGTTTGATATGAATAATATCGAACCCGCCCGAAGGTCCGCCGATCAGCATAGGACGCACCTGGTCGTAGGGCGAATTGATAATGAAATCTTTCACTACACCGACTACATGCCATTCGGTGCCGCGACGTCTGACGGTTTCGCCTATCGGATTTTCGAAGTTCATTAACCTGGCAGCCGTTTCGTTCAGCAGGATGGCAGACGAATCGGTCGGATAAGTATAAATATCGATGTCGCGACCTTCAATAATGCTGGTTTCCATCGTTTTAGCCCAATTTGCATCTGTAAAAAACAAATCAAAACTGTACCTTGTATCGGGGTCTTTGCCCTGCCAGCTTGGCGCCGTTGAACTTGACCATACGGACGTCATGGGTGAAAAGGTGCGCGTCATGGAAACGGCTACGCCCGAATTGAGCAAATCCTGCCGGATAAGTTCATAGTTTTTTTCGACATCACCTTCAATGGGCGTATAAACAAGGCGATCTTTGTTGTAACCCGATTCCCTGTCCTGTCCAAAGCCGATTTGGCGATGGATAACCAATGTGGATACAATCATGATGCAAGCAACCGTAAACTGAATCACAACCAGCACCTTACGTGGAGAAAGCA
>JAITMT010000222.1 GCA_031277235.1 Tannerella sp. | reverse complement strand
TTTTCAACCAGATCTTTCAGCGTTTCGCAAAACGTTTTGTAGTCAATCGGAATCATGGACATGTCAATTCCTGCATTGATGCTCGCTTTGATAGCCTCGCGGATGGACGTCGCCATTTTGTCGCGCGTGTAGAGTTTGTTGATGTCTTCCCAGTCGGTAACAATCATTCCCTTGAAACCCATTTTGTTACGCAACAGATTCGTCAATATTTCATAACTTGCGTGAACAGGCACGTTATTGATGATGCCGGAATTGATCATGACCGTGTGAACGCCCGCGTCAACCGCCGCCTGAAATGCCGGAACATGATATTCAAGCAGCACATTATCAGGAATATATGCCGGCGTGCGGTCTTTGCCGCTGATGGGCGCCGAATAGCCGAGAAAATGCTTCATGCAAGCCGCCACGCGATATTTATTGTCCACGTCGTTGTTTTCGCCTTCAAAACCTTTCACCAACTCATAACCGAAAACGCTGCCGATGTAGGGGTCTTCGCCAAATCCCTCATACTGACGGGGAAAGCGCGGATCAATGCCCAAATCCAGCACCGGCGAAAAAGTCCAGGGAACGTTGCTGGCACGTGTTTCGTAAGCCGTAATTTCGCCCATTCGCCGTGCAAAAGCGGGATTCCACGTTGCTGCAACGGCAATTTCCTGCGGAAACATCGTGCTGCCCGCCGTGTAAGTTGCGCCGTGAATCTGGTCGAGTCCGTAAATGACGGGAATTTTCGCATTCGTCTCGTTCATGGCGATTTGCTGAATCGTTTCGACTGCTTTCGTCCACCATTCCGCCGTGCGGGCGCGGGTGTTCGGAGAGTTCAAAATCGAGCCGACATGGTATTTTACCACCGCTTCGCGCACTTTTTCCACGTCTATTTCGAGCGTGCTGGTCGGCGGCGTGTCCCGTCCTTTCGTAACCATATCAATACTGATTTGCGCCATCTGACCGATTTTTTCTTCAAGCGTCAGTTTGGAAACGATTTGCGCCGCCTGAGCGTCTTCCTTGTCAATCTCAAAAAGTTTTTTCTCTTCCGCTTTCGTGTAGAGCGTTGCTGCCATCATTGCTGCCATAATTGTTAATTTTGCCTTCATATTATATTATTAAAATTGAAAATTCTTTCTAAATAATTCATTGTCAATCAGATACCCTTCATCGTATCAAATCCGCGTCCGTAAACACCCATCACGTTCGATTCGGAGATAAAAGCATCTCTATCTATCTGATGTACAATCTGATGGATAATTTTCATATCCCTTTTCCGCGTCATTACAATCAGAATCATGCTTTCGCTTTGGGAGTACCAGCCGATGGAGCGCAGGGCGGTTACGCCGCGATTGGCTTCCGCATTGATTCTGTCTGCAATCTCCTGATATTTAGGGGAAATGATGAAAATCTGCACTGATTGTTTGGAACCCGACAGCAGCAAATCCACCGAATAGGAAAAAACGCCCATCGTAACATAGCCGTAAACGATGGTACGGAAATCCCAATTGATGAAAAACGACGAACCAATGATCAGTAAATCAGTGTATAAATAGACTTTCCCGGGCGACATGTTTTTGTATTTGTTCACAATCATGGCGATAATGTCCGTGCCGCCTGCGCTGCCGCCGTTTTGAAAAGTAATCGCGATGCCGAAGCCGCTCATAATTCCACCGATAATGGCACAAATCAGTTTGTCGCCTTCGCCAAATGAACGTGTAATAAACTCAGGCTCAGGCAATATAGCCAGCAAAATGAATGAAATGACTACGCCGTAAACCGTTTTGATGCCGAAACTGCGTCCCAATATCCAAAAGCCTACTACCAAGAGGATTATGTTCATGAGAAAGAATGAGTAACTGATGGGAATCGTTTTGTCCGAAACGAAATGAATCACCGTAGCCAAGCCCGTTACGCCGCCGCCAACTATCTGATTGGGAATCAGAAACGCCACCCACGAAAAAACATACAAAAATAACCCTATCGTAAGCCCAAAGTAGGAGCGTATTTCTGCAAAAACTTTCTTTTTTGAAACCACCATATAAAAATATTCAATTTTGGGTGCAAAAGTACCACTTTTTTAGCAAATTTTCCCGAAATCGCAGCGAAAACTTTTCAAAACCCCGATAAACCTCTCCCCAACCCCTCCCCACAAGGGAGGGGCTTTGTCAGCCTTTCTACTACTCATCCCCTCTCCTGTGGAGAGGGGTAGGGGAGAGGTGTGAACCCCCAATCTTCAAATCCTCAAATCCTCAAATTGAGAATCTGAACGCATGCCCTCGAATTGTGATACGGACATTTCCACATCCCGACCTTATCTTCCTGTAAATAAGGCTGTCCGTTGTCGTTTACGCGCCAAAACCATTCGCCGTTGTGATGATCGAGAATGAATTTTTTCGTAAAATCCCAGATTTTCAGCGCGCTATCCAAATATTTTTCGTTTCCGCTGATTTTCAGTGCGTAACACAGCCCGACAATCGCTTCCGCCTGTTGCCACCAGTGGCGGTCGGTATCAAGCGAGCCGTCTTCATGACGCTCGTTCATCACGCCAAAATCTTTGTCCAAAGCCTCTTGCAGAAAAACGTCGGCGATGTTTATTGCCAGATTTTCGGTTTCGCGCAGCAAATCGCTATCGTTCAAGATTTTTGCCGCTTCAATCAGGAGCCATGCCGTTTCGATATCGTGCCCGAAAGAAACGGTTTTCGATTGCAACCGCCAGTCGTCATCGAAAAACAAATTGCAATGAAAAGTACTGTGATTCATAAACTTATCCATAAAAATCCGGACTAAGTCATGCAAGTTTTTATGTAAAATTTTATCGGGAAAAATTTTCAACAATTCCGTGTAGGCTTCCAACAAATGCAGATGCGTATTCATCGTTTTCGAGGCATTCAAATCCTTGTTGCTCAGGCGCATATCGGCAATCGGCGACCAGTCTTCCGCAAATGCCTCGATATAACCGAGTTTTTCGCGGTCGCGAGCGGTTTTCTCTATTTTTTCGTAAATTTCGACTGCCCAATTTTTCGCTTCTCCGTTGCCCGAACATTGATAATACGCCGAGAGCGCGTAAACGGCAAAAGCCTGAGCATAAATCTGTTTGCGACGGTTAACCGGATTTCCGAGATAATCCAGTTCCCAGAAAACGCCGCCGTTTTTCTCATCCTTGAAATATTTTTTCAGATATTCGTAAGCCCGGTCGGCGTAAGGTCTGTAATATTGCGCCAACGATGAATCATCGCGAAATAATTCCCCTCTTTGGAGGGGTACTGCGGAGCAGGGGGGGGGTGAAAAGTCCTCCCGAGGTGGATTTAGGCGGCTCACCACCCCGTCCTTCGGACACCCCTCCAACGGAGGGGAATTTGTAGAAACCTTCTCATTAACAGAATTGTAGTGATTATTTCGATAAAAATTGCAGGCATTTGAAAACGTCCAAAGGAGGCGCGTATTGAGGATAATTCCCTTGTTAGCCTGCGGAATCACGCGGTTTTCGTTGTCAATTTGTCCGGCAAAGCCGCCGTGTTCGTCATCCGGAGTATGTGTAACCCAATAGGTTAAAATATTTTCGAGTTCGACTCCCAGCGCTTGCCGCAAGATTTCCAGGTTGTTTTGTATCGTTTGATTTTCCATTTTTCAGTCCGTAAAAAACACAAAATTAAGATTTTTTTTTGCTTGATGCAACGTTTTTGATTATTTTTGTGTCTTTATACACAGATATTAAAAAAAATAAGAATATGAAAGCAAAGATTTTTTTAGTTTTAACGGTTTTGACGCTCGCGGGTTTAGTGTCATGCAATAGTAATATAAATCCTGATATTCAGGAAGATACTTCATTGGTTTTCATTTATAAAGAGTCCGGCGGCTGGACGGGTTTGAATGAAGAATTGAAAATCGCCAAAGATAACATGCATTATTCCATCAGTTACAGGGACTTGCAAACGCAACAATTAGTTTTATATTCAGGCACAGTCGAAACATCCGCCGAAGTCTGGCAAAAACTGTTGCAAACTTTTGATTTTGATAGTTTTCGGAAAATAAAGGACGGTTCCTGTCAATCTTGCGTAGATGGCACTGATAAGCGGTTTATTGTACAAATTGACGGACAGGAATATGCAATTTACAATGGTTACGAAGATGAAAACTATAAAAAAATGCAGGCGTTTTTCGATTTGATGCTGGAGCAAGCGGAAAAATTTTCAGATAATTATTAAAAATATTTTCACCCCCATGCAACGTTTTCATCAAAAAATGTGTCTATACAGAAAACTATTAAAACATAAAGACATGAAAAAATTACTTTTCAGGATTTTAACAATCGCGGCAATTGCAAATTTGAACTCTTGTAAAACGGATATGGATCATATTGAATTCGCATCGGATAGCGGTGGTTGCGGCTCTTTTGTCGTGTTTAAAATGAATTACGAGAATAACATGGGTGTTGCCGTAATGGGTAGCAGGGAACAACTGAATCTGTCGAAAGAAGAACAGACTTTTGATTTAAGTAAAACAAGTTCAGATATTTTGCATGTTGAAATCGTGAAGTACATCAAACTTGTAAGCGCTTATTATTGTGATGATGTCGCCGGAGACGAGATTGAAGATTTATGGACCTCTACGAGTGGAAAAGTAAAAATACAGATTATGCAGGATTTCGAGGATGGTCTTTCCATTTGGGACCGGATATATATTATTACCGTAAAAATCGAAAACATTGTTCTTGAAAATAGTAAAGGAGATAAAATAAAGATTGATTATCTGGATTTTAATAACGTTCGAGTTGGTTTCTTGCCAGGATAAAAATATAAAAATACAAATATGGAGACAAAATTATTTTTGAAATTTTAAAAATATTTTCACCCCCATGCAACGTTTTCATCAAAAAATGTGTCTATACAGAAAACTATTAAAACATAAAGACATGAAAAAATTACTTTTCCTATTAACGGTCGTGCTTTTCGCTGCCTGCGATAACGACGAGAATCTGGTAACATACCAGGTGAATGAACCGGTTATGATGACGGAAGCGGAATTTCGCAGTTCGGTCAATGTAACGACAACGAGTCAGAGAATCGAGAATTACGGTAAAATCTGTTTCTACAACGGCTATCTGTACATATCGGAGCCGGGCGAGGGGATTCACATCATTGACAACCGCAACCCGTCCAGTCCGGCGCAGGTCGGTTTCATCGAACTCCTTGGAAATGCGGATATTGCGGTCAAGAATGACTTGCTCTATGCCGATGCTCTGATTGATTTGGTGTGGTTTGACATTACCAATCCCGCCCAACCCGAACTGACGGGGCGCCTGGAAAATGTTTTCCCCGAAGCTGTTCCCATGGCGGAAAACAACTATGCCTACGATTACAGCAACGTTTACACGGTTGACGGCAAGCGAAAGGGCGTGCTGGTGGGCTGGACATTGGCACAGCGGGTAACGCCTGCCGAGTCGTATAGCAACGAGACGGGATGGTGGAATTTTTGGGGCGGACGCAATGACGGATTGATGTTTGCAGAAGCGGCTACACCAAGCGCCAATAAAAGTTCGTCGGGCGTCAACGGTTCGATGTCGCGTTTTGCGCTGTATGACAAGTATTTGTATTGCGTAATCAATTATCAGATGCAGATTTTTGACCTTTCGACCGAAAAACCGGAAAAAGTATCGGGCGAGGATTTGTATATCGGAAATGTGGAAACGATTTTCAGTTACAAGGACAATATGTTTCTCGGAATGCCTACGGGAATGTCTATTTATTCCGTGAAGGACCCGACGAGACCGGAGCGTTGTTCCACGATTACGCACGTGCTGGGCTGCGACCCGGTCGTCGTGGATAACGATTTGGCGTATGTAACCGTTCATTCGGGCAATTTTTGCGGACAAAACAACGACGAACTGTTCATTGTGGATGTGAAGGACGTTTACCAGCCCAGGCAGTTGGTTTCCTTTACGATGGTCAATCCGAAAGGTCTGGGCATTGACAGCGAAAAGCAAACGCTGTTCCTGTGCGACGACGGATTGAAGGTTTTCAAAATCGGAGACAATCCGCAGACATTGATTTCCAATCAGTTGGCGCATATCCAGGGAATGGACGGTTTCGACCTGATTCCCTACGACAACGTGCTGATGATGATTGCCGACGACGGACTTTATCAATACGACTATTCCGATATCCAGTCGCTGAAAAAGTTGAGTGTGATACCGGTTTATAAGAATGAAAATCAATGATGTGTCAAGGAAATTCCTCTTCCCGGAGCGAGGCTGTCAAGTTATATTCCCGTCAGGGAATATCGCTCGGTAGATAATATGTTTCGTCTTGGGATGCATACCTACGGAATGCATCCTTGTGGGCGGAAAACCTTTCTACCGAGCGATGCATTCCTACGGAATGCCCCAAATGACGCAGCACAATAAAGATAAATAAAATAGATAACATATTAATTAATTGACAAAAAAAGGACGGACATAAAACAAAAAAAATATGAAAAAGGTTAGATTGGCAATTTTGAGTTTGCTTTTTACAACTGTAATGTTTACAAATTGCAGTAAAGACGACATGTCGTCCGATATTATCGAAGGGCTTACACAGGAGAATTATCCCGTAATGGACGGTTCAACCTCTACCGACCCTTTGGTCAGGATGATAGCGTGCAAATTATTTGAGTATCGTTATGAGTGGAAACGGGAGGGAGATAACCGGACATGGTCGTTATCTACAAAATTACCCAACAAATTTGTTGAAAATAATTTGAAATGTTCACAAACCCACAATGCGTTTGTCAATCTGATAGACCATAAAGTGGATATGATATTCTCGGCACGGGCACAGTCGGCTGATGAAGCAGCATACGCAGCCCAAGCTGGTGTTACCCTTGTAGAAATACCGATTGCATTAGACGCACTCGTTTTTATGAACAGTAAAGGAGATGCTCCTAATCCTGACTGGGACAATCCGGTAACTGCATTGACACACCGTCAAATTCAGGACATCTATACAGGCAGAATCAAAAACTGGTCGGAAGTCGGAGGGAAAGATGA
>JAITMT010000490.1 GCA_031277235.1 Tannerella sp. | reverse complement strand
AAATATCCGGATTATTTTGTCCGGCGTCAACGAAAAAGTACGCAATGTACTGATAAAAAGCCGTATGGATGAAAAAATCGGTATTGAAAATATATGCGCCAATATCGAAGAGGCGCTTGACAGGGCGCGGAAGTTTGTGCATGTTGAAGATAGAAGAAAATAATTTTTTTTGAGATTTCCGCGGCGTATAGCATCGCGACATAAAGGCAACCGGCGAATGCGGAAAAATTCATAAATCTTGCATGAATTGAAAAAAATAATCGTACTTTTGCAACATGATTAAAACAAAAAAACTTATGGAGACATTGCAGTTGAACATAGAAAAAAATCAATTCTTTAGCTTATTGCAAACGTTAAGCGTAGCGGATAAATTAGAAATGTACAGGGTATTAAAAAAATCATTATTGTGCGACCAAATGGAAAATCTACTTAATACGCTTGAATCCAACGAATTGATGATGGAAGATATAACCGATACTTTGGAAGAAGTGCGTCAGGAAAGATACAAGACGGGCAAACAGTATGTATAAAGTCATCATTGACAGCAATATATGGATATCGTTTCTGATTGGCAAAAACTTACGCCATCTTGTACGATAAATCCGTAATGAACAAATCACAATTATTACTTGTGAGGAGCAGTTACAGGAACTTGCCATCGCATTCAAAAAGCCTAAACTTCAAAAATACTTCCAAACCAATCAAATAGCAACATTCTTCTCTTTTCTAAAGGGCGTATCGTCTATTATGCCTATTTCGGCAATTACTCCTTTATGCAGAGACCCTAAAGATGATTATTTACTATCCTTATCCATTGCTTCTGAAGCCCATTTTTTGATAACGGGAGATGCAGATTTATTGGAATTACAACAAATTCACAACACAATTATCATTAAATATACTGATTTTGACAGAGTAATGAATTCAACACAATGAATACTTCGTCTACAGCCTTATATCAGTCACAATGACGATGTTGTCGGCGCCGTTGATTGCGGTGCGGGCGACGATGGCTTGCCTGACGGATATCCGGACATTATGAAAGAGTCTTCTTATGAAAATCCAACTTTCCCTCCACACGTCATTGCGGACTTGATCCGCAATCTTCTATCCCCAAAAGTTTTTTACGAAAAATTATTATTTTTTGAGTTTTATTTGGAGATCATAAAAACATCCCGTATATTTGCAGCCGGATAAAAATTGTATTGCGTATGATATAAAATCAATTCCGGTTTTCCGGAAAAAAATGGACATAAAAAATAGCGTTTGCTATTATTCAGGATGCTCTGAAACTTAGGAAATTTCAAAATGTATCTACATGAATAAGTCGCAAATGCCAATGTATTTGGCATGGGTATGACTTTTCGTAGATACAAGGTAATTCCTAAGACCTCAGAGCATGGAGAGAGTATCCATGCTTTTTTTATTGTCATTGGGTAAGAAAACAGAGTTGATTGTAAAGTAACCATTTATGACTATTATTAATTTTTAAAAATATATTTTTATGTTTACAAACATTTACATCATGAGAAGTCGATTGGTTTCTTGTATTTTGTTGACCGCACTGTTTGCGGCAATGTTTACATCCTGTGAAAAGGATGAGGAAAATGAAGTCCCGACCTATACTGTTACATTCAACAGTAAGGGAGGAAGTCAGATTACGCCGCAGACTGTCAGAGAAGGCGACAGAATTGAAAAACCGGTAGACCCAATCCGCGAAAACTACAGCTTTAGCGGTTGGGCAACAGCAGATAACGAAACAAGTCCCCTTTGGAATTTCGAGACGGGAACAGTTACCAGTGACATTGCCCTCTATGCACGGTGGGCAATCAGTACATACACTGTAACGTTCGACAGCGACGGTGGCAGTACAGTGCCTGCACAAAACATTGCGCACGGCAGTACAGCAACCAAGCCTTCAGACCCGACACGCAACGGTCACATGTTTGATGGATGGTTCAACGGTGATGCAGTATGGAATTTTTCCACTGCGATAACCGCATCCATTACCCTCAAAGCCAGATGGACACCAGCGTATACCGTAACATTCGACAGCGACGGTGGCAGTACGGTTCCAAACCAAAATATACGGAATGGCAACACAGCAACCAGACCTGCCGACCCGACAAAAGCTTGGACACCTCAATCGGGGCTTTACCGTGGGACTCCACCGCCGTCCGGCAATTACACTTTTACAGGCTGGTACAACGGTGAAACACTGTGGAATTTCGATAACGTGATAACCGGTGACCTTGTCCTCAAAGCCAAATGGCAAGGAGACTTTAATCTTAGCCGTATTGAATCGGTATTATCAAATGATATTACCGCTGCCGTTACTTATGTCAATGCTAATTCAAACAATGGAGAAGAATACACACTTTTGATAGGTGCAAACGTTACAGTAGGGGCTCAAATGCTGAGCGCAGCAAATGCTACACTTACAATCATGGGCATTGAATCAGAAAAATCAATAACTTCTATATCAAGTTCTTCGTATGGTCGATTATTTACAATTAACGGAAACAATTCAACACACCTTGCGATAGGCAAAAACATAACCCTAAAAAGTGGAGGCGGATCAGGATTGGTTTCAGTATTGGTCAATATTCAGCGAGGTAGTTTGACCATGTACGATGGATCAAAAATAACCGAAGAACCGCCTCGCACGGGATTCGTAAATAGTGCCGGAGCAGTACTTGTTAGTGGAATAAATTCAAGTTTCAAAATGGAAGGTGGTGAAATAAGCGGCATGAAATTTGGAACTGAAAATTGTGCGATTTCTGTAAGCGATGGCGGTTTATTCGAGATGAGCGGTGGTAGTGTAACAGATAACTCCAGTTCCTATGGAGTCAATGATATTTACATTGACTACAATGGTGTATTTCGTTTATCCGGCAATGCAAGAATCGGTACACTTTGGTTGACAGCCAGCAACGCGACTACACGCTCAGTTG
>JAITMT010000237.1 GCA_031277235.1 Tannerella sp. | reverse complement strand
AAAAACATCAAGAAAAAGGTAGAAACCATCGTTATACCCGAGACGGGTAAAATACAGCCGCAAGCGTTGGAGCTTGAAAAAGTGGTACTTGGAGCGCTGATGCTCGAAAAGGACGCCTATTCGGAAATCAGCGAGACCCTACGTCCCGAATGTTTCTACGACAAACGGAATGAACTGATTTTCAAGGCAATCGTTGATTTAGCCGTCAGTCTTCGCCCGATAGACATGCTCACTGTCAGCGAACAGTTGAAACGCAACAACACGCTGCAGGAAGCGGGCGGTCTGTCTTACATTTCGGAACTGACCACCAACGTGGCAAGCACCGTGCATCTCGAATTTCACTCCAAAATCATCGCCCAAAAATACATCGCCCGCGAACTGATTCATTTCTCGGGACTGATTCAGAGTGAGGCGTTTGACGATACGATTGACGTCGAAGATTTGATGCAGGAAGCCGAAGCCAGACTGTTTGAAATCTCGCAGCAAAACATCAAAAAAGACGCCACGCAAATCAATCCCATCATCAAGGAAGCGCTCAACGCCATCCAGAAAGCGGCGCAGCGAAAAGAGGGACTGAGCGGGTTGAGCAGCGGTTTTCTTGAATTGGACAAGATTACGTCGGGCTGGCAAAACTCCGATTTGGTGATTATTGCCGCGCGTCCCGCGATGGGAAAAACGGCTTTTGTCCTTTCGATGGCAAAAAACATGGCGGTCAATTTCAAAATTCCGGTCGCCATTTTTTCGCTGGAAATGAGCAACGTGCAACTTGTAAACCGCTTGATTACAAATGTTTGCGAAATTCAGGGCGACAAGATTAAAAGCGGACGGCTCGAACAGTACGAATGGGAACAGTTGGACATCAAACTGAACGAACTGTTTGACGCTCCGATATTTGTGGACGACACGCCGAGCCTGTCGGTCTTTGAACTGCGTACCAAAGCGCGCCGTCTGGTCAGGGAGCACGGGATTCAGTGTATCATCATTGACTATCTGCAATTGATGAACGCCAGCGGAATGTCGTTCGGCAGCCGCGAACAGGAGGTCAGCATGGTTTCGCGCTCGCTCAAGGGGCTGGCGAAAGAGTTGAATATTCCCATCATCGCGCTGTCGCAGTTGAACCGCGGCGTCGAAACGCGCTCGGGAGCGGAGGGAAAACGACCGCAGTTAGCCGACCTGCGCGAGTCGGGCGCCATCGAACAGGACGCCGACATGGTGTGCTTCATCCACCGTCCCGAATACTACGGAATCCGGGAAACGCAGGACGGGCAAGACTTGACGGGGCTGGCGGAAATCATTGTGGCAAAGCATCGTAACGGCGCTGTCGGTGATTTGTGGCTGTCGTTCAAGAAAGATTTCGTGCGTTTTGAAAACATCAACGAAAACAAGTACAGCCGCGAATATAACTCCAAAATGAATGCAAGCAACGAGGAATACGCGCCCATTGCCGCCAACAACGATTTTGTCCGGCAAAAGGAGGAGATGCCGTTCTGATGAACCACCGGAACAACATTTTTTGACGGCGTTCCGGTAGGGCATTATACAACATTATCAATTCCTGAAAAAATGAAATCCTTTCTTCTCTGCATAGTTCTCTGTATATCAACGATATGCAAATCTCAGTTTGACTGTTCGTTCACGCATTATTCTGCCGAAAACGGATTATCTCAAAATACGATTATGAGTATTGTGCAGGACCGGAATGGATTTTTGTGGTTTGCATCGTGGGACGGGCTGAACAAGTTCGACGGCTATAACTTCAAGATTTACAAGGCAAACACGGATATCGGACTGTCGCACAACCGCATCAATTATATCAACGAAGACCGGTACGGTTTCCTGTGGCTGCTCTCCTACGACGACCGCGTGCAGCGATTCGACCCTTCGACCGAACAGTTTATCAAAATCCCCGATTCGGAGGACGACGTCAATATCACGTCCATCAAAATTCAACCCAACGGAACAGTCTGGTTATTAACCGAAAATAACGGCTCCCTGCGGATTACGACCGACACGGCAAATTTTTCCGTAAAAACACAATATTTCAAAACAACCGGAGATTTCATTCCGGCACGTTCTGTAAATCAAATTTTTACGGATATGGAAGGCAACGAGTGGGTGCTTGGGAACAATGGTTTGGGGGTTGTCAAGCCGCACACCGGCAGCATGGAATATTTTTTCGCGGAAGAAAGCAACAGTTTGCCGAATCTGCAACGCTTCTATTCGGCTGTCGAAAATGCGGACGAAATCTATTTTTGCTCCGACCGGGGCAGAGTCTGGCGTTATCAAAAGAAAGATAAACGATTCATTATGTTACAGTTACCCGTGGATTCCCGCATCGTTTCCGTTCATTGCATCACGCCCGAAGAACTGGTCATCACCTCCGCGACCGACGGTTTTTTCGCGTACAATAATATAATAGAAACTTTTACGCACTACTCGCCCGCTTCGAAAATGCCGGTTTTGTCCGTTTATAAAGACCGCTCTTCGGAATTGTGGTTTGAGCAGGAAACAATCGGTAAAATCCTGCATTTCAATCCGTTTACAAAAATTTTGAAAGAGGAAAGTTTGAACGTGGAGTCCGCCGGAGCCAGCCGGACGTTACCCGCATTTCACATACACGAAGATTCCAACGGCTACACATGGGTACATCCCTTTGGCGGCGGTTTTTCCCGTTTTGACCGCACAAATAACAGATTGATACCGTTTTACAACGATCCGCTCTCGTCCGGCTGGCGTTTTTCCAACAAAATACATTCCGCCTATTCCGACCGGCAGGGCAACCTCTGGATGTCCACCCACTCCAAAGGGCTTGAAAAGATAAGTTTCAACGATTCGCCCTTCAAAATCACAAAACTCGCCGACGCCAAAAGCCACGAATCGCTCTCGAATGAAGTACGCGCACTCTACGAAGATGCCGATTTCAACCTCTGGGTAGGACTGAAAGACGGTTATTTGCGCATGTTCGACAAAACGGGAAAATACAGAGGCTATCTGACCGAAACCGGGCAGGTTGAGAATGCCGGAATGTCTATGAAAGGCGTGGTTTACTGCATTTTACAGGACAACAAAGGCAACCTGTGGTTTGGCACGAAAGGCGACGGTCTGATAAAAGCCGAAAAAAATGGCGCCAACTACAAACTGACACGCTACAAATACAATGCCGGAGATATTTACAGCCTGAGTAACAATGATATATACTCCATCCATCAGGATAGAAAAGGACGGATCTGGGTGGCGACTTTCGGCGGCGGCATCAACTATTTGGACGACAGCGAAGCAAAGGACGTTCGCTTCGTCAATCACCGTAACTATCTGAAAAACTATCCGATAGACCGCTGTTATCGCACCCGTTTCATTACGTCCGACGACACGGGCAGGATATGGGTCGGCACGACGGTCGGGCTTCTCTCCTTTGACGCCGGTTTCAACCGCCCCGACGAAATCCGTTTCGAGCATTATACCCATGAGGAAAATGACGGCAATATCCTGTCCAACAACGATGTACACTGGATTACGGTGATGCAAAATCATGAAATTTACGTCGCCACTTTCGGCGGCGGGCTGAACAGAATTATAGAGGATGAAAAGGACGAAAACATTCATTTTCAGCGATTTAAGAACAAAGACGGATTGTCGTCCGATGTTTTGCTCTCGATGCAGGAAGACAGGGACGGAAATTTGTGGATTTGCACCGAAAACGGCATTTCCAAATTTTTCACCGCCGCGGGCGTGTTCGAGAATTTCGACCGACGGAGCATGTTCGACCGTTCGCGATTCAACGAAGCCGCCGTTGTTCGACTGCACGACAATCGCTTTTTATTCGGTACTTCGGCAGGCATTCTGTCGTTCCATCCCGATTCCGTGAAATCGAAAGATTTTATACCGCCCATCGTATTTACAAGGCTGCAAATCAGGGATAAAGAAGTCCATCCCGCTCCAAAATCCGTCATCCGGAATGTTATCAACGACATATCCGAATTGACGCTTTCACACCGTGAAAATATTTTCTCCATCCAGTATTCGGCACTTGATATGACTGATCCCGAGCATATTAAATACGCCTACATCCTCGAAGGATTTGAAGAAAACTGGACGTATGCAGAAAATCAGCGCGTTGCGACTTACACCAACCTGCCGAAAGGAAAGTATGTTTTCAAGGTGAAATCAACCAACAGCGACGGTATTTGGATGGAAAATATCCGCGCGCTGCCGATTGAGGTTTTACCGTCGTTTTGGGAAACACCTTTCGCCTATCTGCTTTATTTTCTGTTTATTATGGCTATTATTCTGACTTCCGCATATATTCTTTTCACCATTTTCCGTCTCAAACACAAAGTGTCTGTCGAACAGCAGGTTGCAGACATGAAACTGCGCTTTTTTACCGATATTTCGCACGAGTTGCGCACGCCGCTCACCCTGATTAACGCACCTGTCGAGCATATTCTCGAAGACGAAGCGCTTCCCGAAAAAGTGCGCGAACAGTTGGAAACCGTGCAGCGCAATTCCGACCGTATGCTGCACCTGGTCAATCAGATACTGGATTTCCGCAAGATTCAGCATCATAAAATGAAACTGACTGTTTCGCAGGTAGATATAGTGGAACTAATCCAAAAAACGATGCGAAATTTTGAAACGCTGGCACGGGAAAAAAATATTGATTTTATTCTGGAAACAGAACGTAACTCCCTGATGATGTGGCTCGATACCGACAAGTTCGACAAAATTCTGTTCAACCTGCTTTCCAATGCGTTCAAATACACGGAACCGGGTAAAATGATTAAGGTTTTTTTGCAGGACGAGGAAAAATCGTGCACCGTAGGTGTTCAGGACCGGGGTCGTGGCATCCCGGAGGAAAAAAAAGATTCGATTTTTATCCGTTTCGAGAACAATGTCGAGCATAATGTGTTCGGTTTCAACAGCACAGGCATCGGACTGTCGCTCGTGAAAGATTTCGCCGAAATGCACCGGGGGAAAGTGTCGGTCGAGAGCAAAACGGGCGAAGGTTCCACGTTCAGAGTCGAGTTTCTCAAAGGACGCAGTCATTTTGACAGGGACGTCGAATATGGGGTATCGGAGACAAAAGATATTGATGATGAGGAAGATACAAATGACACTGTTTCGACAGTAATTTCCATCGAGAATGAAAACGCCGGTAATAAGGGAATTATTTTGCTGATGGAAGACAACGCCGAACTGAGGCATTTCCTGAAAACGATTTTTGAAGATGCGTACAGTGTGGTAGAAACGGCGGACGGCAAAGCGGGATTGGCAAAAGCCATTGATTTGGTGCCCGACATCGTTATCAGCGACGTGATGATGCCCGAAATGGACGGTATCAAAATGATACGGGAACTTCGCAACAATATGATTACAAGCCATATACCCGTTATACTCCTGACTGCCAAGACCGCAATGGACGACAAAATCGCAGGTCTGGAATATGGCGCCGACGACTATATCACGAAACCGTTCAGTTCGGCGTATCTGAAAGCGCGGGTCGAAAATCTGCTTGCGCAACGCCGCAAGTTACAGGAGATTTATCTCGCAAGCCTGCTCTCCGCCTCAACGGAAAAGATTGATACGGAGGCTCAAACAACAGAAAATAACGGCGAAAATATTTCACCCAAAGACCGTAAATTCATGGACAAATTAATGGGATTGATGGACGAAAACCTGTCAAACAGCGAATTGGTGGTTGAAGATCTTGCCCGTGAACTGGCAATGAGCCGCTCCGTATTTTTCAAAAAACTCAAATCGCTGACCGGATTGGCGCCGATAGAGTTTATCCGCGACATTCGCATCAAAAAAGCCGCACAACTGCTTCAGACAGAAGAATATAATATCACCGAAATTTCGGAAATGGTCGGTATCAACGACTCCCGCTATTTCAGTAAATGCTTCAAAAAAATTCACGGAATACCCCCCAGTGACTATCGGGAGGCGTTTTTGCGGGAGAAGTGAATTATTACTGCGAACGTTTGAATCGGGAAAATCGGCAATAGCAGCGCGTTCCGGATACATAACGGCACGGATTACAATTTCGCGCCAACCGGATTGTCTGAACCATGATTTTTACAGGATTTACCAGATGAACAGGATTTCTGAAAATCTTGAGAATCTTGAAAATCCTGTAAAAATCCCGGTTCAAGACAAAAGAAAACCGCAAAAAAGAAACCACATCGTCTCCTGAGCTCGGCAGGGTATATTTCCTATTCCCGTAGGGTGGGGTGTAAAAAATGTGCATATCATGAAAATATTCTTCGTTCTTTTATCCCGTAGGGATGGGATATTGGTAGAATACGGATTTTCTCTCCCGCCTGGCGTGCCGTCAGGTACGCAACA
>JAITMT010000456.1 GCA_031277235.1 Tannerella sp. | reverse complement strand
CCGGGACTGTCAAAAAAACACCGTAAAAAATTTATAGATGAGTACTTCAGAGAAACCTTTAAATTTTTTCGTGGGGATTAATCCCCACGAAAAAATCACCACTTTTGACTATTAGACCTCATTTTACTATTTCTTAATACATATCAAGTTTATAAATGTTGTTTTCTGCAATGGAACTTCTATACATCTATTTTCCCAAAGGCAAAAAAAACTTATCCGAATTTCTTGAAAAATCCGGTGCAAAGTAAAAATAATTCTGATAACTTTCCAAATATTCTCCCATAAATTTTTGTTAAAAAAACTTGACGGTACGAATCAGGTTAAGTATATAACGCCATCTATCAATACAGTCGAACTACCCATAAATAATGCCGAACAATACACGTCGCCGTTGAAAGAAGAGGCATAAACAGTTATTCAATTGCAGGATACGGTGAAATCCTTATATGTCTATTCCCGTTTCATTGATATACAAACGTGGATTGTGTTTCAGGGCAATATAAATGACTTTCGAACGGTTTTCTTCATCTTTGAAAATCTCGAAATCGTCCAGATTGATTCGATTTTTAAGAATTTTCTCCTTAAACCGGGTCAAATCACCCACCTTGGCGCGTAATTTATACTCTTCGCTTTGAGTAAGTTTTGTTAGTTTCATAACTATAATGTATTAATAATGATTATTCTACCATACTGTTTATTTATTTCTGTAACAATTTTGACATCGCTTTTCCTGTTTTACGGAATTATCTAAAATAAGATGTATTTTCTATTCCGGCAGTTTGAATGCAATACGTATAACAATACCGACTGTAAACGGATTTGCCCGGTTGACGAAATTTTCTGTTTTCCCATCCTGCGTATATTTAGAGTTCATCAAACTGTTGAAAGTCCAGTCCGTTGGGCTTTGCGGATTATAAATAAGAAATGACTTTCCTTTTTCCTTACCGATACTGTTCAGCGAATAATCCACAGATAAGCCGGCATACAGCGAGTATTGTGCGGAAATATCCCATTTCATACCCGCTTCGGCAGAAAGCGCCCACATCGTTCTAAGTGTTAAATTGGACTTTTGTCCGCCGGTTGAGAACGTTCCGAAACCGCGACTTTCCGGCGTTTCCAACAACACGTCGTATGCCGGATAATAACCGGAAGTCGTGAAATTGGCACCTGAAGCAGAAAATTTCGATCCGAGCGGAAAGCCTACTTTCCCCCCGAAGGAGAAATAGGTGAGATTGTCGTCTGAAAAAAGTGGATACTGAAACCGTATTGCCAATGGAATAACCAGGAATGAAGCCCTATAACTTTCTTCATACCCGGTAAAGGATGAACGGAATTCAAACGGTTCTTCTCCGTCATTGGATAAGTAACTGTCAGAAAACGGGTCTTGGGGTAATCTCCAATTATAAAGCGACCATCCGATCCCCGTACTTACTCCCGTAATATCATTGAAAAAGTAATTGTAACCTGCCGAAATACCTCCCATGGGTTTGAACAAGTCCATTTTCATTTTCAGGACAGACCATCCAAATGTTCCGCCCAGGGTAAACTCATGCTTTTCCTGTTCGCCTCCGGCATGAAGCGAAAAGCAAAGCGATATGAGTAGCAGCGATATCAGGAAATTTTTTTTCATTTGATTTTATTTAGATTGTTTAAAATAAAGCCTTCTATTTCACATATATACCGTAGGAAACCGATTCTTTTTTGCAAGATAAATGAAGCATGTAGAATCCACTGTTTACGCGGGCAATACGTATTGTGCCCTCTGTACCGTTAAGTCTGCCGGTTTGAACAAGCCGTCCGTTGAAATCAAACAGTTGTACAAGTACTTCATCTCCGTCAGCCGAAGTAAAACCGGTCACAATGTTTAACAGTTCACCTCCCAAAACCGGGTTTGGAAACGCTTTAAGCATGACGTTTGATTTCTGTACCGGCGTCAAGGGACAACTGAAAACCGTATCTCCTGCAGCCGTAACAAGTCTGACATAGTATGCAGCCGAAAAATCCAGCATATCCTCCGCATTGTTGCCGGCAGAATAATATTGGGCGGTAGCGTTGGGAATCGGCGCCTTGTTCTTATACCACTGGTAACCTTCATCCAGGAAGTTTCCTGCAGCGTTGTTTACCAACAAAACATTGTTCCATTTCTGAACAATTGTACGCGACGGGTCTTCACACTGACCGACTGTAACGGGAATCGAACGGGTAAATGAATTACCGACATCATCCAGAAACAAGAAATCAATGACAGTCGTTCCCGGCTCGTCGGGAGTTACCTGTATCGTTTGATTGTCAGTCTGTATAAGTTTAACTATCTTTTCGTCCCTGACCGTAGCCACAAATGACAGTCCCGTACCATTCACATAGCGGAATAAATCGGGAATCCGATATGTCACACTTTCACCCATAAACGGGTAAACAAATCCTGCCGGACTATAAATATCCTCAAGAATGGTCACATGGATTGGAATATTCAGTTCCCTGCTTTCATTCCGCGAATCCGAAACCTTGAGTTTTAAATTGTAAATACCTGCTTCGCCTGTTCGTGGCGCTATGGTGAGTGTCAATATTTTCCCTGACAGGGAATATGACGCCACTTTAACTCCATCCAACGGTTCCACCACAAACGAATTTCCCTCAATATCGAAAATATTGATTTCGAATATCTGTTTTGTATTTTCAGGTAAAACCACCCTCTTCGGTGCATTCAAGAAATACGGAGCTTCATTTATTTGCAGGGTAACCGGTATGGTTTCCCGGGTGTGGCAACTGTCGCCGACTGTTATTGTTACTTCGGCATGATGTACGCCCTTCAGTTGAGGAGAAACTCTGAACAGCAAATTAAAGTTGGCAGTCCTTCCTGCCGGAATTGAACCGGATATGGTGTCATTGGGCACTAACCAGGAAGTGGTATCCTGAATGGATTCACCCGCATTCATCAACCAACCGCAATGGTTAAACCCCTGAATACTTTGCAAATCAGTCCATATGCTATCTCCCGTTTTGAGTAAATATCTGCCGGACACGGTGCGAATAGCCTGATTCATGACACAACCCTGCGGTCTCGTCTGTCCGGACGGATAGGTTACAATCACATAAAAATCCTCATCCGGGTAAATCGCTGCCGGTCTCGATAAAGGAATGGAATACATTCTTCCGTTTTCCAGACTGTCAGGAACAGTGAACAGCAAGGATCCCGTAGCCAACGGAACAGCGTTGTCAATGGAAGTCCCTCCGGCACGGACTTCCACCTGTATTACTCCTTCTGTCGGGTAGTCGCCAATAAACCAGGTTCCCACAGAAGTCAAATTGAATCCGGATGTATCAGCCTTATACCGGGTTGCCACAGTCAACGGCAATGATGAATCCTCCAATCCGTATGCATAACTTAAATATCCTTCGCGTTCATGTTGCAGTATGCGGATGGACGAATCGGCTTCCGATGTTGAGGGATTTGTTAAACCGTCATAAACCCCATTCTGTGCCGAAAATTCCTCCGGACCGGAAAAAGACCTGAATAAACGTATGGAAGCCTGATAGTTAACCCTCTGTTTACCAACACTATTATCTATCAGAATAGACCGGACAGGCCGGGAATCAATGGTGTTTATGAGTACATTTATGGCTGCGGTATCAACCTTGGCGCATGTATCGGGCAAGACGACGGGTTCTTCATCCTCTCCTTCCGGAAATCCACAGACTCCTACCGGAAAGAAAGATATTAACAGCGTGATAATCAGTAGGAATACAAATTTCTGTTTCATAAGTTATAAGCGTTTGTTCATGTTATAAGTATAATCCGACCACAAAGTTACAAATATTTTTTTTAATCACCAAAAATAATTAAAAAATTTTCAAATTTTTGTACATTTGTTGCGACTTTGATACATTAATTAGAAATATACATATAAAAATGAAACAAACATATCATACGGATTTGGCTATTCAATGCCACTTGGAAATACTTGATGGGGAAACACGGAAAAATATCCCGAAAAGCACGCTGTATTCCTGGAAAAACAGGGATTTCAGCAGACTTGTCGGTGGGGATACCGTATTTTCGGATGGGAAGATGGAACTTGTTAAAGCCTTTTTATCCAATCGTACCCTGTTGAATGCTGCAAAAGGTTTGTACTTCGTTTATTCCGTCTGTATTTCATTGATGTCGTCCATGCGGGGAATGAAAACCATGCTGAGAAAAAACAGCGAAATTATTGTCGGGACAATTGATCGCATAGAACCGTTAATTGGTTTGAAACATGCCTGCAAACTGTTCAAAATCTCTGAGAATCAGTTTTATGCATGGAAAAGGCAAATACGGTGCATTTTTTCTCCTTCGGAAAGATGTACGAAACAGAATCTGCTCAATATCTCTCCGTCCGAACTCCAAACGGTGAAAGCCTTTGTGCAGGATGAACAGTATAAAAACTATCCGTTAAGCGCCGTTTACTATGAAATGATGCGTCGGGGAAAAGCGTTTATGAGCCTGACTGCCTTTTACAAATACGCCGGACGTTTCAACAG
>JAITMT010000420.1 GCA_031277235.1 Tannerella sp. | reverse complement strand
AATGGGCTATCAATTCTCTGATCAGACTGTCAGGGACGTCGCTCTCCAGATAGACGGCATTCCACATCAGTTCGCGTGTATGGGTTCCGCGCCGGATTCCTTCGTATTTTTCGCGCAGTTCGCATGACTTTTCGGGGTCGCATTTCAAGTCCACCCTGAACTGTCCGTCTTTCGGTTCCAGACCCGTATAGGCAAACATCTTGCCCATAACCTTGAAAACCAGCGTTGTTTCGTCTAAAGGAAAACTCTCGGACGCGCCTTTGACTGATATGCAGCAGTTTCTTAATTCCTCTATATTCATGCTGTTCGATTTTTGCGTATGCTGTTTTGTAATTCATTTGCTCTTTCATTGCGTAATTCTTCCAAAAATTCGTCCAACGACTTTTCCTTTTTCTTGCCGTCCAGCATCAGGCGTACTTCGGCAAATGCACTGTCGAGTCCGTCATACAATTCGCTTTTGGACGCAGGTTTTTCTTCGGGCATCTCAAAGGTGACAATTTGCGGAATAGACTGCAAATAAGCAACAAGACTTTTTCCAAGCGCCATTTTTTCGTTTACTCTGATATGATAACTTGCCATAACCGTTTTTTTATATGAATACGCTGCAAAAATACACTATTTTTCTTTACAAAACAAATGCGGAATTCAACCGAATACAGGTCGTCCGTGAAGCTCGACAAACTTCGAACGATCTATACCGGTGTCTTCTCGAAAAGCGGGAGCCGCATGCCATCCTGCCGGTTGACGACTGTATTGAAAACAAAGCCCTTTCCTGCCATAACTGTGCCTTTACGGTTGAAAATCAGGTCTGAAAACAGAAAAAAGCGATCGGAAACAGTGAAGATTTAACTTTTTTTACTGTTTTCAATCGCTTTGACTTTATCTTTACTTTTCTCTTTATCTTCAAAAGTTGAAGAACTATTCACGGAAAATCAATATTTTGATTACTTAACTGATAATCAGCATTTGTCCAAATATTCGACCCGTTTTGTTTGATTTTACGATGGGATTTGCATTGAACATGTTTTGGACGATAATCGGAATCTTTCCCATATCCTTCAAAGGTGACATCATGTCCGGCTCCGTTTGCATCTTCCAAAGCCAATCTTTCTCTGATAACACCTGTTTTACCATTCTATCTGACTTGTGCCGGTTTCTAACCGGTGTGTTCTTTTTTGTTTGACATACTTTTACAAATCGGCCTGTGAGAGTAGCTGTCCAATAGATTCTTTGACAATTCTATCAAAAAACTCTTTGTCAAATAAATAACCATCTTTATTCAATCTCTTTTTTATTAGATTACTCAAATCCAATAAAGATGAATACATGTATTTTGCAAATTTCTCTTCTGTAGATAATTCCGGTAAAGTCTCCCAATATATTTTTTGAATACAGAATTCAGCAGAAATTTCTTTTTTGTTCATAATATATTTTATATTTTTAATGCCAGTACAATTACAATATTCAGATAAATCTCCGCTAATATATAAATTGATTTTGAGTTTATCCAATCCAATAAATTCTATTTGCTCAAATTTATTTTTTAGACAATTAGTAATACTAAAATTTATATTTCTAATATTTATGTTAGGCACATTTGTTACTTGTCCTCCTATTGCTGTACTTATTATAAAAACCATCCTCTCTTTTTTTATTTTAATGATGAACACCTGCTTTCGTTGCAATCTTATCTGCTTCCGGACTTAAAGATTCACCTTGTTTAGTTTTAGCCCAACTTTCTTTGTTTAAATCTCCTCCTAATTTTTCAGATAATTCTCTCTCCAATTTTAACATATCTGATCTTTTCCCTCTTGCCATTTCTTCTACCGTCCAGCCTTCAGGAAGTGAATTCCCATATCTACCAACTTTTGGATTATTTACTTTATCTGTAATTCCCCATTTTTGGAAATTGCCTTGTTCATCATACATTACATATAAAACAGCTGGTTTAGTTGATAATTTAGCATTTCCATGAACACTTGGTTTTAAAGTAGGTTTTCTTCCAGGTTTCTTTTTGAATTGTCCATCCTTTTTGTTTCCATAAGGATTATATAATCCAAACGGGTCTATCCCGTCATTAGAATCATAAACATAACTATAGAGTCTCAAATCATCACCTAATAACCCGATCGGATCCTGCGAAATATAATTCCCCGACCCGGGATCATAATACCGGAAACGATTGTAATACAGCCCCGTCTCGGCATCCTGATACTGACCCTGATAGCGGAACGGACACGAAGTCAATGAACGCCCTGCAAAGGTACGCACTCTGCCGTAGATATCCAAATCAGCCGACCATGTTTTTTTGCCGTCGGCATCGAACATCATTGCGGGTGTGCCAAGGTAGTCCGTAACGATGCTTTCGCTGCCGGTTTCCGTGAGCCGTGCTACCGGTGTGAAGCCGCCTTCGTCGAAGACCCACGTGATGAGGTCAATGTCGGGCTTTGCTTCCGTCTCCGTCCATTCGTGGAGCGGGACGTTGCCGTCCCACAGCCAGCACGTGCGGACGCCTTTCGATTCCTTCCACAGGCGTCTGCCGAGCGCGTCGTAGCCGAAAGTGATTTTGCCAAGCGAAGGGTTCGTAACTTTTTCGAGCATGCCCGATGCATTCCATTCGTAGAGCCAGCCGGTCATCGTGCCTTTTGCCGTGATGCCGTACTTTTCGAGCAGGAGTTTTCTGTTCCATACGTGGTGAGGCTGTCCCTGCGGTTTTCTGAACTCCTTGAATATCAGGTTTCCCTCGCCGTCGTAGTGGTAGTAATGGTTCGGGTCTTCGAGCAGGCGTCCGCCGCGGTCGTATTTGCGGTCGGTGCGGTTGTGCGTTTCGTAGAGGC
>JAITMT010000378.1 GCA_031277235.1 Tannerella sp. | reverse complement strand
TTGCTGCATTATTTCGTCGAAGGCTCGAAAGACCCGATGCAGACAAGGATTTACAACGAACTGGTCATCTCGCTTTACGAACTGAACGACAAACTGCTACAACGGATTCTGCTCAAAGAGTCTCCCCAACTTTTTTATTCCGTAAAACGCGCATTATCAGTTCAAAACGACCATATTGCAGGATTGCTGAATGCTGCGAATGACGCCTATTGCATTGATAATTTGAAAGATGCTGAAATTTCTATCAATCAGTTGTTTAAACTGATATGGACTTCGGACAGTCTTTCGGAAAACGACTGCGGTTTGTTGCGCGAGTCGCTGACAGTCAAGGCAGATAGCATCACGCAGGGCAGGTCAATTCTGAACTGTCAAATTGTCTCTGCGCTCACGCTCGGTCTGACAGGTTTTTTCGACAAAAAGAAGTTGCTGTTGCTTTTCGACGCTGCCGCAAGCGAAGACGAGGAAGTTAAAATCCGCGCCTACATCGGCATTTTCCTGACATTTTACATGCACCAGTCGCGCCTTCCGCTCTACGCCGACGTCCACAACCGGCTGGACACTTTCACCGAAAACTGGGAATATATGAAATATGTGGACGTCATTTTCGAGCGGTTCATTTTGACGCGCGACACGGAAAAAATTTCCACCCAACTGCGTGACGAAGTGATTCCCGAAATTATGAAACTGAATCCGAAATTTTCGCCGAAAATCAATTTTGAAGATATTACGCCCGAACAACTTGAAAACGGGATGAATCCCGAATGGCTGGAACAGTTTGCCAATACGAAAACCGGAAAAAAACTGGAAGAGTTCAATCGCTTGCAGGAAGAAGGCTCGGACGTGATGCACTCGTCGTTTATCCATCTCAAAAGTTTTCCGTTTTTCCACGAAATCAACAACTGGTTTATGCCTTTCGTTTCCGACCAAATCTCGTTTCTGGCGGCGAATCCGGTCGGTAAATCGCTGGATTTGTTCAAGCAGATAGGGCTGATGTGCAATTCCGACCTCTATTCGCTGTATTTCGGTATCAATCTGATGCCCGAAGAAAGTAAAATGGTGATGCTGAGCCAGTTGGAAAGTCAGTTGGGTGAACTCAACAAACAGAAAAAAGCGGAATTGACGACTTCCTACGACCGGAGCGAGCAGATTGCGGGACGGTACATACAGGATTTGTACCGCTTTTTCAAACTGTATTCGCGACGCAGCGAGTTTTTTGATTTTTTCAATCAACGGCTTGATTTTTACAATATTCCGATGTTAAAACCGTACATGGAAAACGGACAGTTGTTCGAGTTTGCCGAGTTGTATCTTCGCAAGGATTATTACCGGGATGCGGCGGAATTGTACGAGCAAATCCAGGAATCGAACAGCGACAACGCGATGTACTACCAGAAAACGGGTTACTGCAAACAGATGTCGGGCGACGCGGAGGGGGCGCTGCGCGATTATTACAAGGCGGAACTGCTTGATTCCGAGAGTAAATGGCTGATACGCCAAATGGCGAAATGTTACCGCACGCTGAAAATGTCTGAAAAGGCGATTGAGTCTTACCTTCATTATGAGCGGCTTGACCCCGACAATATTTCCAATCTGATGAGTCTGGGCGCTTGTTACATCGAAACGAAAAACTATGCGGAGGCGCTGAAATATTATTTCAAAGTGGATTACCTTGATAATGAGGGACAAAAGGCGTTGAGACCGATTGCGTGGTGCTCTTTCCTGCTCGGAAAATTCGATCAGGCGCGTAATTATTATCACAAAATCATATCACATCACCCTGATTCACATGATTTTATGAATGCGGGACATACGGAATGGGTTCTTCAAAACCTGAAAGGCGCTATCGAACTGTATCGAAAATCCATCGAAAGCGTTGATAATGACTTTGATAAGTTTTACAAAGAGTTTGTCAACGACATTCCGAATCTCATCAACGCCGGTATCGAACAAACCGAAATTCCACTTGTTTTGGATGAATTAAAATATTGATTATCAATTCTATAAATACCATCCTCCTTCGGACACCCCTCCCAAAAGGGAAATTTGACCAACACCCCCATTATCAATTGTCCATTGTCAATTATCAATTGATTAACTACACTCTAAACTCTAATAACTACACACTGACTACATCCTTTCCGGCGCATCAATCCCCAGCAGCGACAGTCCTGATTTTATGACTTTTGCCGTGTTTGCCGAAATCATTAACCGCAGATTTTTGACGGCTTCGTTTTCTTCCTTCAAAATGCTGTAATCGTGATAGAACTGATTGTACTCCTTCACCAAATCGTATATGTAGTTGGCTATCAGTGCAGGACTGTATGTTTCGCCTGCCTCTTTCACGGTGGCGGGAAATTCCGAAAGCATCTGGATTAGCGCTTCTTCCTTTTCGGTTAGAGGTGTGTCATTTGGCAGATTATCAATCAATTGCAAGCCCTGTTCTTCGGCTTTTCGCAAAACAGAACGTATGCGCGCATACGTATATTGAATAAATGAACCTGTATTGCCGTTGAAGTCAATGGATTCCTTCGGATTGAACGTCATGTTTTTGCGCGGATCCACTTTCAAAATAAAATATTTCAGCGAGCCGAGACCGATGATTCGGATAATATTGTCGGCTTCTTCCCGCGTAAGTCCTTCCAACTTACCGAGTTCCTGCGAAATTTCACGGGCGGTCGTAATCATTTCATCAATCAAATCGTCCGCATCAACGACCGTCCCCTCGCGGCTTTTCATCTTGCCTTCAGGCAGTTCCACCATTCCGTAGGAAAAATGCACCAAATCTTTGCCGAACTCGAATCCAAGTTTGTCCAATAAAATCGCAAGCACCTGAAAATGATAGTTTTGTTCATTCCCGACCACATAAATCATTTTGTCAATCGGATAATCGTCAAAGCGCAGTTTGGCGGTGCCGATGTCCTGCGTCATATAGACCGAAGTTCCATCCGAGCGCAGTAAAACCTTTTCATCCAGTCCGTTAGCCGTCAAATCTGCCCAGACGGAACCGTCTTCCTTGCGGTAGAAAATACCTTTTTCCACGCCTTCCAGCACTTTTTCCCTGCCTTCGGTGTAGGTTTCCGATTCGTAATATATTTTGTCGAAATCCACGCCCAGACGTTTGTAAGTTTCTGAAAATCCGCTATATACCCAACTGTTCATTTCGTTCCAGAGCGCGCGCACCTGTTCGTCGCCCGCTTCCCATTTGCGCAACATTTCGCGGGCTTCCGCCATTACGGACGATTTTTCTTCGGCTTCCTTTTCTGTTAAGCCTTTGGTTTGCAGGTCTTTCAACTCCTCCTTGTACATTTTGTCGAACAAAACGTAATATTTTCCGACAAGATGGTCGCCCTTGACGCCGGCAGTTTCGGGCGTTTCTCCTCCGCCCCATTTTTGCCACGCCAACATGGATTTGCAGATATGGATTCCGCGATCGTTTACAATATTGGTTTTCACGACTTTATAACCATTTGCCTTCATAATTTCCGAAAGGCTGTAGCCCAGTAAATTGTTCCGGATGTGCCCGAGATGCAGCGGTTTGTTCGTGTTCGGCGACGAATATTCAATCATCGCCAGCGGCGCGTTTTCCGAAGTTTCAATAAAGCCAAATCGCTCATTATCATTGATTTCAAGCAACAGTTTCAACCAATTGGCGCCGGTTATCGTCAGATTCAAAAATCCCTTAATCACATTGTATTCCACAACTGTATCGGAATGATTATCAATCAGATATTGACCGATTTCGGTTGCCGTCTGTTCGGGTGATTTCTTGGAAATTTTCAAAAGGGGAAAAACCACGAGCGTCAAATGTCCCTGAAATTCCTTTTTGGTCTTTTGGAGCGACGCCTGTCCCGGTGCAGCCTCTACGCCGTACAATTGCTTAATTGCCTGTAATATAGCGTTCAATAATGTATTTTCGATTGTCATATCCTGAAATTTTGTGCAAAAATAGTACAAAAAAGTTTAGCACGGGACAAAAATTGAAAAAAAATAACACATACCGCTGTGCAATTCAACATTAATATTTACCTTTGCGGAAATTTTCATTAAATACAAAAATAATGTCTTATACTGTTGATTTTAAGAATGTAACCACGGCGGGATTGGAATCCTCTCCGGTGGCGGCGGCGCTTGCCGGATTGCGGGCGAATGAAGCCCGTTATTATGTGAACAAATACAATCTTGCATTTACGACCGTTCCGGCGGATGAAAGCAGGGAAACACTTGATTATGTGAACCGTATCTTAAAGGAAGAACGCGGAATTGAATTTGCGGCAAAACCGTTGGAAACGTCGCAGTTTGAGTTGGATGGCGCCAAAATTACCTATGTTTTCTATGAAGACGGTCTTGCACTCAACGTGATGTATTCGATTGACGGATCGGAGAAAAGCGCCGTAGGATTGAAACTATCCGACGGAATGGAGGTGCCGAAAGAACTGGAAGGCAAGTTCAAGTTTGCCCGGATGAAATCCAAACTTGCCGGAACTATCAGAGGCTCGTTTTTTATCGTTAAAGGTAGATATTAGTGCATATTAACAATAATTTTTCGCATCGCCATTGCGGACGAATTGCAGTCATGTAACTCATATTTTTGAGGTTACAGCGAAAGTTTGTAATTTTGCAGCCGGAAATACAATTCATTTATGACAATCGGAAACGTAAATTTAGGCGATAAACCCGTGCTGCTGGCGCCGATGGAAGATGTGACGGACATATCTTTTCGCCTGTTATGCAAGCAGTTCGGAGCAGATATGGTTTATACCGAATTTGTTTCGAGCGACGCGCTGATACGCCACGTAAACAGGACGAAGGAGAAACTCGCGATTGCCGGCGAGGAGCGTCCCGTAGCGATTCAAATTTACGGCAGGGACGTCGCGCCGATGGTCGAAGCGGCGCAGATTTGCGAAGCGTCTAACCCGGACGTCATTGATATTAATTTCGGCTGTCCCGTCAAAAAAATTGCCCACAAAGGCGCAGGTGCGGGAATGTTGCAAAATATACCGCAGATGCTTGCCATTACGCGCGAAGTGGTCAAGTCGGTGAAAACGCCTGTTACGGTAAAAACGCGGCTGGGCTGGGACGGTGAGCACAAAATCATAGTGGAACTCGCTGAACAGTTGCAGGATTGCGGTATCGCCGCGCTTTCGATTCACGGGCGAACACGCGCACAAATGTACACGGGTGAAGCCGATTGGACTTTGATTGGAAAAGTCAAGGAAAATCAGCGGATGACAATTCCGATTATCGGAAACGGCGACATTACTTCGGCGGAAAAATGCAAGATGTATTTTGATCGCTATGGCGTTGATGGCGTGATGATTGGACGCGGAAGCATCGGCAGATCGTGGATTTTCCGTGAAGTGAAACACTATCTTGAGACGGGTGAACTGCTACCGTCCGAATCTTTTACATGGTATCTTGAAATCCTTAAAAAACAGGTACTTCAGAGTGTCGAACGCCTGGACGGACACAGAGGTATCCTGCATATCCGCCGCCATCTTGCCGCAACTCCCTTATTCAAAGGTATTCCCGACTTCAAACCGACCCGCGTCGCCATGCTTCGCGCCGAAACGGTCGAAGAACTGTTTGCAATCATGGATAGCATCATTTTACCAGAAACGCACGCTTAAAGGCTTTATGCTCACCTGTTTGGGGATTGAAAAGTTCGGCATAAAATACGTAAACACCTTTTATCAAACGGTTTCCGTCCAATCCCTTGCCATCCCATTTCAATTCACTTTCCAGTGCAACAAGTTGATTATTGGTGATTTCCGCCACTTTTTTGCCTGATGTTGAATATACTTCCGCCCTGCAATGGTAGCCTGTTTTATCTGTCTGATATTTAAGTAAATAGTAATCAAAGCCATCCATATATTCCGGCGCTTCAATGCTGAGTTTACCGGCAACCGTTTCTGCTCCGTCTTGCGAATTTTTATATCCCGGCGTACCGTATCCAGCCTCGAAAATGGCTGATATCCAATTGTTTTTATCATTTGAGTCTCCGTCGGAATGAATCCGTTCCAGTGAAACGCCTTTTTGTTCCTTGATGGCGCCGTTGTGCCAGTCGGACGAGTAATGAACCTCGTCAATCACGACGTTGTCGCCGGTTCTGAACAGAACAATATCGCTCCCTTCATTGTTCAAAATCGGCAAATTCACGACATATACCGATTCGGAAGACACTGATGGATAGAAATTTAATACACCTTCCTTATTTTCGGTAAGGACGATGTAGCCGCCTGCCTCAATCGTAGCCGAAATGGACTTGAGCGGATAATGTGTCCGAAGATTACCCTCCGCATCACGCAATGCTATAGCCAAACCGCTTACAGACAAAGGTTTATCCGAACGATTATACAATTCGATATATTCACTTCCGCCTGTGTAGGGATTCGCAAGGATTTCATTGATAATGATTTCCAACGGTTCAACGAAGGAGGTTTCACCGGGAGTCGGCGGCTCGGCGGTTTCTTCCGAATTTTTGCCTCCGGGCGTTCCGCCGCGCGGGTCGGTGGAATTGTGCCACGCGCCATCCGGCAATCTTTCGTAAGATTTTGCAGCCGTTGCCGGAGGATAGGTAACTTCATCAATCACAAGCCCTTTGGAGTATTGGAGAGCAACCGTTCTACCGGTATTTGCCAGAGCGGACGGGAATTTATCCAATGGCAACAGCAACGCCGAATTTTCAGCAACAATATTTCGACCGGAGCGATAGATTAATGCGTATTGTCCTGATTTTAAGACAGTATCGGGTAGCGATATTTCTGTGCCGTCGTAAACAAAAGCCCAGTTTTTCAGGTAAATATCCGAACCGGAGGCGTTGAAAAATTCTACATATTCCGTTTCAGGTAATTGGGTCAGTCCGACGGGATTTGCCATGATTTCGTTGATAATCACGTCACCAGGCTGGGAATTGTCGGTGGGGTCAGGGTCTGGCGGCAAAGTTGTTTCTTCCGAATTTTTGCCTCCGGGCGTTCCGCCGCGCGGGTCGGTGGAATTGTGCCACGCGCCATCCGGTAATCTTTCGTAGGATTTTGCAGCGGTAGCATTCGGATAGGTAACTTCGTCAATGACAGTTCCTTTCGAGTTTCTGAGGGCAACTGTTTTGCTTGTATTGGCAAGAGCGGACGGGAATTTATCCAGAGGCAGCAGCAAAGCCGAACTTTCGGCTGTAATATTTCTACCGGAGCGGTATATTACTGCGTATTGACCCGGTTTTAGCACAGTATCAGGTAGTTCGGTCTCACTTCCATCATAAACGAAAGTCCAGTTTTTTAGGTAAATATCCGAACCGGAAGCGTTGTAAAATTCAACATATTCCGTTTCAGAAAGTTGCGTCAATCCTGTGGGATTTGCCATAATTTCATTGATAATCACGTCGCCGGGCTGGGAGTCGTCAATCGGGTCGGGGTCTGGCGGTACAGTTGTTCCCCCCGAATTTTTGCTTCCGGGCGTGCCTCCGCGCGGATCGGTGGAATTATGCCACATGCCGTCCGGCAATCTTTCGTAGGATTTTGCAGCGGTAGCATTCGGATAGGTAACTTCGTCAATGACAGTTCCTTTCGAGTTTTTGAGGGAAACTGTTTTGCTTGTATTTGCCAAAGCG
>JAITMT010000198.1 GCA_031277235.1 Tannerella sp. | reverse complement strand
TGCGCTGCGTTCAAAACTTGTCAACGGCAATATCATCGTGGAGCGCGTCGTCCCCAAACTCGCCAAACTCGAATTTTGCAGAAAAGGAGCGCCAAGCGAACTTGCCACCTTGCGCTATCACGAAATACAGGCAAATCTTAGGAGAAATATTGCATAATTTTAAATAATCGGTATTCTTGCGTCTGTAATGTTGACAAAAGTATAAAAAAGTTCAAAAAAAATTGCGAAAACAAAAAAATACTGTACTTTTGCGTCTATGTAAGATAGCAGTCTAACAGGATACAAAAAATAGAAAATATGAGGAAATTATTTACATTAGCCGGTTTACTAATGGCATTTGTGCTAAGCGTTCAGACCGGCAATCCGGTTATAACACGGAATATTCGCATGCTTAAAGACAGCATCGTGCAGTCTCAACTTATTTCCGGTTTGAATGCGTTTTTGATTGCCGTACAGGAAAGCAATGAACAAAACAAATGGGTATTGCCGGCTGAAAAGTTGGAAACATATTTGCTTCTTGACGAAATGAAAGATATAGGAAGATTGCAGCAGGACAATCATTTTTTCAAACCCTATCTGACGAATATTGCTCCGATTGACAGTGGAAAATATTGGATACAATTGTCTTATATCGGTATCAATCAGGATACTGCGTATTTGCGAGCCTCATTCGATATTATTGCCGTCAGAAACAATGATTCTTTCCTGTTTTCTTCGCCGCTTATACAAAATACCCAAAATTGGAAATCGGAGAAAACAGGTGATTGCATCTTTCACTTTTCCGATAATATGAACCGGGAGCAGGCAGCGTTGTATGCCGGAACTGTCGCCGAATTTGACGGGAAAATACAGTCTCCCGTCAAAACTACGGAAATATACAGTTGTGAAAATGCCGTTGATGTACTGAAACTGATAGGCGTTAGTTACAAACTTGATTATAATGGCTTATCTAACAGTGCAATGTATGTTGTTTCGGATCATAAGATGATTATTCTACAGGGATTCGGAGACGCTGCATTCAATCATTTTGACCCTCACGATTTATTCCACTCAAGGGCAAATTACGCAATTCCCGAAAACACAAGAAATCATTATATGATTTGCGGCTGCGCGTATCTTTATGGCGGAAGTTGGGGGATGAGTTGGGAAGAAATTCGCAATATATTTCAAGTTAAAATGGTTGGCAATAAAAAGATAGATTGGTTGAAATTATACGACGAGCGCTACAACTTTGGAGAAAGTCAAGAAAAACATTTATTAGTTACTCAAATGATCAATGCTTTAATCATACGGAAAGTTGAGCGGGAAAAAGGATTCGATACGGTAATGGAACTATTGGCAAGTGGTAATTTTCTCAAGGAGCGTGAACATTTTTTTTATATTCTGGAAAAAATAACGGGAATCAATGAGAAAAATTTCAACAAGCAAGTTTCCAAATTGATTATGGACGAGTACCGCCAAGATAAAACAAGCGGTCTTTAATTTACACGGCAAAAGCGAGTTCAAAAATTTTATAACGGACTATTAATATGCTGAAACCAAAACTAACAATCTGTTGTTTGCTGCTGTCGCTAAGCGCTTGCGGTCAATCAACGAAATCAATTTATAACGATATGAAATACAATGATTTAACACCCGAAGAAGAAAGGGTTATTATACACAAGGGAACGGAAGCCCCGTTTACCGGAGAGTTGCTAAACAATAAAGCCACAGGCACTTACGTCTGCAAACGTTGTGACGCTCCGCTCTACCGCTCGTCCGACAAATTTGATTCGAACTGCGGATGGCCGTCCTACGACGACGCCATCGCGGGAGCCGTTACCCGAAAACGTGACGCGGACGGCAGACGGACGGAAATTCTCTGTAGCCGTTGCGGCGCGCACTTGGGACATGTGTTTCTGGGAGAAGGATTTACCCCCAAAAATACCCGTCACTGCGTCAATTCCATCTCCATGAAATTCATTCCGCAGAAAGCCGATACCGCCTATTTCGCGTCCGGATGTTTCTGGGGCACGGAATTTTTCATGATGAAAGCCCCCGGAGTCATCTCTACCGCCGTGGGTTTCATGGGCGGACACGTGGACAATCCGACTTACGAACAGGTTTGCACCAAAACGACCGGACACGTGGAAACGACCCAAGTCATTTTCGACGCCAACCTCACTACCTACGAGCAACTTGTCAAATTATTTTTTGAAACGCACGATTTCACGCAAACCAACGGACAAGGTCCGGACATCGGTCCGCAGTATCGCTCGTTCATTTTTTATGAAAATCCGGAGCAACAGGAAATTGCAGAAAAATACGTCAATATCCTGACCGGCAAAGGATACAAAGTGGCGACTACCCTGCAAAAAGCGTCTGTTTTCTGGAAAGCGGAAGACTACCACCAGCAATATTACGAACACAAGGGAGCAAAACCCTACTGTCACGTTTACAGGAAGATATTTTGAGAAATATTCGTCAGGTAACTGTTTTGAAAATCGCAGGCGTATTCGTATTGTTGTTTTTGGCGGGACAAATGACCGTTTTTGCCCAGACGCGAATTCACGTTTCGGATGGGGAAACCGATATGCCGGTTGCCTACGCCAACGTATATTATCCCGACACAAAAACAGGCACGACAACGGATACGCTCGGACAATTCGAGGTAAATTTCACAACGCCGAAGGTTTTGGTACAGATTTCCGCCTTGGGCTATCAAACCTACATGGATTACGTCAATTTGGGTGAAAACCGGCAAACCATCTATTTGCAGCCTTCCACGCACGAATTGCAGGAGGTCGTGGTAACGGAAAATACGTCGCGCCTGCAGGGCGAAAACGTGATGAACGTCGAAAAACTGGATTTGACAAACGGAACGGTGCAGGGCGTTTCGCTTGCCGAAAAACTCGCCTCCGTTGCCGGAATAGACAATTTGAGTACGGGTGCAGGTATCGGCAAACCCGTGATTCGCGGATTGAGCGGTAACCGGATTGCTGTTTTTTCGCAGGGAATAAGGCTTGAAAACCAGCAGTGGGGCGATGAACACGGGTTGGGGCTTGACGAAAACGGTTACGAACAGGTGGAAATCATCAAAGGTCCCGCCTCGCTGCTGTACGGAAGCGATGCTTTGGGCGGTGTGCTGTATTTCGTGGACGAGCGGTATGCAAAAAATAACAGTATTCAAGCCGGTTTCAATTCGGAGTTTAACGGCAATTCGTCCGGTTTCAGGAACGCCGGCACTTTCAAACTGTCGAAAAAACGCCTGCACTGGAATTTGTTCGGCGGATACACTGCACACGCGGACTACCGGGACGGCAGCAGCCGTTGGGTTCCCAACAGCCGTTTCAATACCGGCAATCTGAAAACCGCACTGGGATACGTCGGAAATAAATTTATGACTTCGCTGAAATACAGTTTCCTGCATGAAAAATACGGACTGACGGAGACGGAAGAACAGGATGGATTTTACAAAAACAGCCGGAAATTGCTTGTGCCCTATCAGGATTTGACCACGCACATAATCAGTTCGGAAAATACGGTCTTTTTCGATGACGATTCAAAGTTGAAAATTGATGCGGGATATATTTTCAACAACCGTAAAGAGTTGGAAAACAGCCGGGAAGAAGCCGGATTGAACATGAATCTGCATACTTTTTCCTACAATGCGAAGTGGTATTCGCCGCGCTGGAACAGACGCTGGACGCTGACTGCCGGAAGTCAGGGAATGGCGCAGGACAACTCCAATCACGGCGAAGAAATTTTGATACCCGATGCAAAAACGTATGATTTCGGTGTTTTTGCAATGACCGATTTCTACTATGCCCAAAAAGCCTACTGGCAGTTCGGATTGCGGTTTGACACGCGGCATATCACGGGTGAAACACTTGATAGACAGTATTATTCATTTAATTTTTCGACGGGAATATACCAGCCCGTTACCGAGAATTTATCGTTTCGCCTGAATCTTTCTTCGGGTTTTCGTGCGCCGAACATGTATGAACTGCTCAGCAACGGCGTTCACCACGGAACGAACCGTTACGAAACCGGCAATCCCGGTTTGAGTACCGAAAACAGTTATCAGATAGACGCTTCGCTAAACTACAATGTCCGGCACATTGAATTTTTTGTCAATCCCTATTTCAACTACATCCGCAACTACATTTATTTACAGCCGACAGCCGACAGGATAGACAATGTTCCCGTTTTCAGTTACGCGCAAAACGACGCTTTTCTGTACGGCGGCGAAGCTGGTTTTCATTTCCACCCGCACCCGCTGGACTGGCTGCATATAAAAGGTTCATACGGAGGCGCCTTCGGGCAGGATACGCGCCACAATGATTTGGCACTGATGCCTTCGCAGAAAATAAATGCGATGCTCAGCGCAAGTTTTTCGTCCGGGAAGATTTTGAAAAAATTCACGGTTTACATGCAAAATCAATATTCTTTTGCACAAAACCGGATTGCCGGCAACGAACTCCCCACGCCCGGCTACAATCTGCTGAATGCCGGTATTATAGTTGAATTTGGCACGGAATCCCAACCCGTACAACTCAATATATCAGCCAATAACCTGTTGAACGAAACCTATTACGACCATTTATCGCGTTATAAGGCGAATGGAATTTATAACATCGGACGGAGTTTCAATGTGAAAATCAGTGTGCCGATGGTGTTTAATCCGTGAACCGGATGATTATAAGTGATTTGTAAAACCGACTTGCATATTTGTTTATAAAAAAAACACCATGCAACATTTTCAAATGACTCATTGATTCTTGCTATCCTCCAAAATTATGGCTGCCACAGATGTATAGCCGCCAGCCGGACCCTTCTTTTCGTGGATGATTGAGGCTATTTCTCTACCTTCAAACTCTATGCGATTACATTTGGCATATTCGCCATTCCCGTTTTGTTCATTTGTATTTTCCCAGTATGTAACAAACTCATGCACTGCATCATCGCCGAATACATAAGGACATTTCAACTTGAACGTGATCATTTCTATATCGGGACATTCACTTTCAAAATGAGCATAACCAAATTTTAAAATATAGGAACCGTTATATTTGTACATTGTTATCCCGGGCGCCTCGAATCTGCTTGGAGCGATAGCACTTCTACAGGGTGCAGGGACAATAATATCCAATGCGTACAGGTCGGGTTTTACAGAACCCGACTGAGCCTGTTCCTCCGGTACATCAACAGGACAACACCGGTCGCTTAATCCAATCCCTTTTACCAAATCATTGCCCGAAGCGTCCTGAAAACTCAAGGCTAAGTTATAGATTTTTTCTTTTTGCTCATTACGATACCCCAAGAAGTTCGCAGGATGAAAAACTGCTCATGATTATAAAGGCTAATATGCCTGTCAATTTTAACGCTTTCATGTTTATCTTTCCAGTAATATTGTAGCCCTATTCAAATCGTTAAATTCATTGACTATTTCGGTAATTACCTTATCGCCAAATTCGATACGGTAACAAACCATACCCGTCTCTGAATTGTCTGCCTTCCAAAAGGTAATAATTTCATGTTTCTCATCATCACCAAACACATAAGGGCATTTTAACTGAAATGTGATCTCTTCTATAGCGGGACATTCATCTTCCAAATGCGCATAATCAAACGTTAAAAAATAAGAATCATTATATTTTAACATTCCTATTGCGGGATCATCATATCTACCCGGGGCAATCGGTCTTTTTTTACATGGTGTCATAATATCCAATGCGTATAAATCGCGCTCTACAATGCCTGACTGAGCCTGTTCCGCCGGAATATCAGTACCACAACACCAACTACTTAATCCAATCCCTTTTACCAAATTATTTCCCGAAGCATCCTGAAAACTCAAGGCTAAATTATAGACTTTTAGTTTTTGCTCATTATGATACCACAGAAGTTCACAGGATGAAAAACTGCTCATGATTATAAAGGCTAATAAGCCTGTCAATTTTAACGCTTTCATAATTTTTATGGTTTAGTAAAACATTGATTTGAATAAAAATACAACTATATGCTCAACATTATGCCTGATATCGTCGGCATTCCGTACGGAATGCAACCGACAACGGAAAACATTTTCTACCGGGCGATATTCCCTGACGGGAATAGAACTTGACCGCCCTCCCCCTTTGGAGGAGTTAAAGGGGGGCTTCCTAACGGATTGCCCAATTCGGGTATTACATTGAGTCGTCATAAAATACAATTACCTGTCCAATATTATTGTCGCTTCATATAAATAGTTAAATATATGAGTTATTCCGGTAATTTCTTCTCCGTCGAACTCTATGCGATAACAAACCATATCGGGTCTCTCCAAATCGTCCGCCTCCCAAAAGGTAACAATCTCACGTTCCTTATCGTCACCAAATACATAAGGGCAGGTCAGTTTTAATGTCATTGTTCTTTCCAGGGCTGAACAACTTTCGACCTTTATACTGGATTCACTGAAATACAAATAATATTTGCCATCTACTTCTCTCATGACCATTTTGGGAAAAGCAAGATCATATATAATACCGGGTGTAGGAACTAATTGATATTCACATGGTTGACCATAAACAACATCCAATGTGTATAATTCGGGAAGTACGCTTCCGTAAGCTCCCTGGACTTGAGATCCATAGCGAGTGCTATCGTATCCAATCCCTTTTACCAAATCATTCCCTGAATTATCTTGAAAACTTAATTGCAGGATATGACCAAAAACAGGATTATCAAACTTATTTTAATATTGACATCCGCAGAATATCATTGCTATTAATAATAGAGATATTTTTCTCATATTCGTTAAAGTTTTAATTATTGACGCTGCAAAGATAAGACAATAAAAAATTCCGTTAAAATTGATTTGTACCGCCGTTTTCTGTAAAATTTGCACAAATCAATAATGGAGGAATTTCCGGGTGCCGGTTTCGGGCAAATTTGCGCAAATCAATAATTCACCGGCATCAAAATGGAAAAAATTATTGATTTGCGCAAAAAAAAGTTTTGAAATTATTGATTTGTGCAAAAAAAAGTTCTATCTTAGTCGGGAAATTTAAGAATGAAGGGTATGATACAACCTCTTTTTAAGTTATCAGATTCTTAATTATTGATAGTTATTGCACATTTTCTCCCAAAAATATCCCGTCATAAACCGCAGCGCGGAGGCTGCCTTCCGGGTCGTCCGCCGAATATTCCCAGTACATCGCGCCGCGCAAGCCTTTTGATAAGATATATTCGCATTTGTACCGGATGGATTCGGGGTCTTCATAACAGCAGACGAAAACTCCGTCATTATCAGTCAGGTACGGAACTTTCGCCGTATCATCCCAATGTTTCTGAAAAGATTTCAATTTGATAATATCCTTGTAATCAATAAAATCCGGAATATCGCCGACGCCGTGCCCGTAGAACGGAAT
>JAITMT010000290.1 GCA_031277235.1 Tannerella sp. | reverse complement strand
TCTTCGTCGTAACCCGGAAAATCGGGCGCTGCCGGCACTCCGTAGGGATTACGCTTGAATTGACCGTTTTCTTCTTTTTTTACATTTCCATCCATGTATTTAACAAGCAGGTATTCACCAAGTTGCTTCCATCGAACCGTAGCATTGTCGGCGGTCGAAGTGCTGAACCATGTCAGGAAATTTCGCGCTTCGGCGGGGTCTTTCGCATAGAGGTCGGCAGCCGTTTTATCAATAACCGGGATCATATTTTTGTAGCCGTCTTCAAGTTCCTTTTGTACCTTGCGAATATCCTTAATCATAAAACTGTATTTGCCGTAAGCCATGTTAGCCACCCAGTTATGAATCCAAAACGCCGAAGTCCACGAAAAATTGTACATGTCGCCGTTGCCCACGCGATAACATTCGGGAACGGCAAGCGTCGAACTGTAAACGGGCGTAAAGACCGTCATATCAGCGTCATCCGTCCCGAACCAGAGGATACCGCCGATGGCGTCGGGCAACCAGTTGCGCATTTGCGGAACTATCACAAAACCTGTTTGTTGCGTGGCAATCGCGCGTTCGTTCACGTATTCCTTTCCGTCCACCTTGAACGTCATCGGACGCCAGCGATAGGGCACCTTGTACGGTCCCGCGCCCGCATCCTGCGTCATATCCAGGGCTGTACCCTCAAAATGGTCGCGCATTCCGCTTTGCACATCCTGCACCGAAAGTTTGCGGTTGGGCTTGATATACAGCGGCATAGGCTCTTTCGTTGCATCGCCTTTGATGAAATCTTCGTATTTGTCCATTCCCGCGTCGTATTTGCGAAAAAACGACCAGACGCGCGCCTCACAACCCCGCAAAGAACTAAATTCATACGGGCAGTAGGCGTTGGCGAAACTGAAATCCTTGTCGGCGCCGTTGTAATAGCCTTTTTCTTTGGCAAACGACACGACATCAGGAGAATACATGCAATTTTCCTTGTCGTTGAACGGTATTTGCTGCACCCTTGCCTGATTGGCGTGCGCTGAAATACAATCGTCGGGAATGCGAATGGCGACCCAGAGAGCGCCCTTATTGCCCGGTCCCTTGCCGATCATTTCCATCACCCACGCCTCGTTTTTGTCGGCTATCGAGAAGGTTTCGCCGCTGCTGTAATAGCCGTGTGCGGCAACGAGGTCGGTCATCACTTTTATGGCTTCGCGGGCTGATTTGGAACGCTGTAACGCAATGTAAATCAGGCTTCCGTAGTCCATGATTCCGGTCGTATCCACCAGCTCGGGACGTCCACCCCACGTGCTTTCGGTGATCGCCACCTGATATTCGTTCATGTTTCCCACGACGGAATACGTTTCTTCCGCTTGCGGAATTTGACCGAGCGGCTTGCCCGAATCCCATTCCTTGACTTCCAGCATCGCGCCTTTCGGATATTTTGCCGCGGGCCAACGATACATTTCACCGTACAGATTATGCGAATCGGCTGCATACGAGATCATTACCGAGCCGTCCAGCGATGCTTTTTTCCCGACCAACAGCCCCGTACATGCCAATACTTCCGCGCCGCCCGACAACAGGACGCCGCTCAAACAATAGAATAAGAGTTTTTTCTTCATAATTTATGTCATTTTTATAAAATTATCCGGTATAGATTCTCGCAAAGATAGTTATTATTTCGGAAATATAAAAACCTCATTTCCAAAAACAAATATTTGAAGGAGGTAATGAGGTTTGTAAATGTACAATAACCTGCTGCTACTGAGGTTGTTTTGTTTGAAAAATTAGGTGGAAATGAGGTTTTGCGTCGTATTGGCAAGTCCGAAGGACTGAATATGGATAACCCCTTGCAAACGGAGTGCAACTCGGGGATGGAAAAGCCCCACCACCCTGTCGCTTCACGACACCCCTCCGATAGGGAAATATGGATACCCTTTACAAGTCGAAAGCGCATCTCAGGGTGTTTTGCAGGGAGATGGAGACAGTTTTCCTGCCCCGGATTACGCTTCGCTTACACGGGGTTATCCGTGTGGAATGCCTGCGGCACTCAAAAAAAACTGCCCGAAAAAAATTTCCGGACAGTTCCAAATATTGATGAAAAAAATTAAGTCCCCTTTTTTACTTCAGGCAGTATGAAATCCATGAAACAGAGGGCAGCCAACGCCGTCCCGTACCGTTTTTCTATCGTCAAGCCTTCGGTTACAAAATTGAGGTCTCCCAGATACAGATGCCGGTACGTTTTCTGATGCAAATCGTTGATTACGCGAATCAAACGTGCTTCCAACTCCTCAATGCGGTAACGACCGCTCACTTCACAGACCAGACCGCCCGCCTTGTCGTCAAAATTTTCGTCCCTGTACATCCAGGCATATACAACGCCAGCCGAAACAAACTCGTCCTGATAGCCGTGGGAAACAGCCATAATCGTCTTCATCTCGGAACCGAACGGAGGTAAATCTATCTCGTCCATCGTCAGGAGATGCGCTGTTGCAGGAATTACGGACGAATACGTCATGATGTTATAATCGGCGATTCCTGCATCATACAATGCCATGTGATACGAACCCGCATGTTTTTCGAGTTCCGAATCTCCACTGCCTTTAGCAATGAAAAAAGTGTTGGGAATCAAGTTCCCATAATATTTTACCATCTTTTCTGAAAATAGTTAATAGTTCGTAATTGATAAAAAAAGCGCGCAAAGTTACAAATTATTTTTATATTCATCGTGCAATCGTCTTTTTTTTCGCTGAAAAAAATCCCAAAACCGCAATTTTGCGATTTTGGGACCGGTCTTTATCATTCAAACTTCCAGGGAGATTCCGACCTCGTCTTCCGCTTCGCCCAGTATGCCCAGCGCCCTGTCCAGAATCGTCGAGTCGTCCAGAACGACTATTCCCCCGTCGGGACCCGGCTCGATATGGATTCCCATACTTTTGCCGTTCCTGAAATTATAACCACCGAAATAGTTACGGACGGTTTCTACACTTACGCCTAATTCATCCGCAATCAAGTGCATGGTACCGTCCGGCAAACGATCCTTGATGTCTCGAAGTTCATTGAATGTGATTGTCTTTACCATAGTTTAGAATATTTTATAATTAGTAAATATGTTTGTTTTGTGTGCGAAAGATAGTTTCTTTTTTTGAGATGTACAAGTTTTTTGTTTATGCTTTACAACATCTTTTTATTTTATTGTTACAGATTGAATATAACCGTTTGAGTATAAGGAACTTACAATAAGTATCACGATGATGCTGAAAACCAGCGTATAGATAACAATATTGAGGCGTTTTTTCGGATAGGGAGCATTGAAATTTCCTTCCCGCACCGACGGTAAATGCCTGTTTATCCATTTTTTATACATAAAAATATAAATTCGATACACAACCCAGCCGAAAACCGCGCCGGCAAGCATCCCGGCAACAACGTCGGAAATGAAATGCACGCCGAGATAAATGCGGCTGTACGAATTGATCGTAGCCCAGAGAAATATGGCTAAAGTATAGACGTTATATCTGAAAATCAGTGCTGTAAGCGTGGCAAATCCGAAAGCGTTGGCGGCGTGGCTCGAAATGAAACCGTACCTGCCACCGCGATAGTTGAAAACCGTCTGCACATAGTTCATAAAATCGGGGTGATGCGTCGGTCGAAAACGGCTGAAAAGCGGCTTGCAGAGCGACGAAGCGAACTGGTCAGAAATTGTGACCACTACCACGATTGCCAGCAAAATCAGCAGCGGTTCTTTCCAGTTGTCCCTGTGTTTGTAAAATAAAACCGCCAGAAAAACGATCGCCAGCGGCAGCCAGAAAATCTTGCCTGAAAACAGCCAATAGAACTGATTTTCAAACAGCGAGTGACCACCGTTCAACAGCAAAAACGCATTTCTTTCATAGTCTAATTCCTGTTCGAGCATATTTTTTATAGTTTGGGGCTCAAAGTTCAAGGTTCAAAGTTCAAGGTTATTAACGGCTGAATAAAATTTTCAAATTTTCAAATCTTCAAATTGAACTTGGAACTTTGAACCTTGAACTTCAAATAATTACAATGTCTTTCCGATGAATCCATCCCACCGTGCCGTCTTCGAGGGAGATTTCGTTCCAGTCGCCTACGGCGCTCTTGATGAACACTTTCGTACCTTCGTGCAGCACAAACAAATCCGTTCCGCTATCGTCGGGCGAACTTTTTGCCGTAACGGTCGGCGTGAAAACGATGGCTCCACGACGGTCTAAGAGTTCTTTTTTCTGGTTGAACGCAAAAATATTCGCAAATATCACCATCACAAACAGCAAAATGCCGAGGTAGAAACCGAGTTTGCGCAGGCGCATCCACTTGGAGAAGAAAAACAGCACGAGACATACGATGAGCAGCACGAAACAGAAGATTCCAACCGTCGCCCACGAATCAACGGCGAGTATATTCTGCACGCCGCGAAACCATTCGGTCAGGAAAAATTCGTTGACGGGTTCGATTTTATCAACTGTCTGTTGCTTAGCCATTTCGAGATTGAAACGAATGTCGCCGTCGCCCGGTTTGAGCAGCAAGGCGCGCTCGTAGTTGAGAATGGCGGACGCCGTTTTATTGGATTTGTAATACGCATTGCCCAGATTATAAAACAGTTCGTAGGAATCTCCGTAGTTTTTCAGCACCGATTCGTAGATTTCCGCCGCTTTGTCGTATTGTTCGGACGAATAGGCAGTTTCGGCTTCCTTCAGTTCGGTTTCTTGCGCGGAAATGGCTGTTAAGGAAGAGAAGGCGAAGGCAAAGGCGAAGACGCGAAGGCGCGAAATTATTTTGAGGATTGATGTTATATTTTGCATGATGATTACTTTTTAATTGTATTTTCCATTTTTCCGATGGCGTCCACCGTTTCGGCGAACAGTTTGTCCATGGCGCCCGAAGATTTCGTTGGAGCATAACGCGCAAACTCACAGGTATTTACAATCTCCATAAACTCATGGGTCAGGGAATCGTCAACGCCGTATTTCGTCAGTTCGGCAGCCACGCTTTCTTTGGTCAGTTCCGATTGCGGCATGTTCAGTTTGTCGCTCAGATAGCCCCACAATGCCCGCAGAACTTCCTCATAGAAAGGTTCTTCCCTGTTTTCCTTCAACAGTTTTTCAGCCTGTTTCAGACGTTTCACCGCCATTTTGTTGGCTTTTTTCGTCCGCACCAGCGCAATGTTCGCGTTCTCTTTCACCTGCTTGCGATAAATGATGAAGAACACGATAAAGAGCACGGCAATCATCAGATACGCCATGACATAGAGGAACGAACCGAAGAAAACATCCTTATTTTCAATGAAATGCGGCTTGTTGACTTTGATATAGCGAATGTCCTTGCCCAGGAATCGAACGTTTTCCCGATTGGTGTAGTTGGATACGACGGGCGCATCGCCGCTGCCCTCGCCCTTTTCGACATGCAGATTGTATGCATCGGAAGTCAGCGTTTTGTACGTTTCCGTTTTCGTATCGAAATACGAGAATGCAACCGGCGGAATGGTGAAATCACCCGGATAGCGTGGAATCGCCATATATTCAATTACTTTCGTTCCGCTGGCGCCGGCGGCGCTTACGTTAAAATTATTCGTAACTTTCGGATCGTAAACCTCAAAATCGTTCGGAAATTTTATTTCGGGGTTTTTCAGCAGTTTGATGTTGCCGTTCCCCCTGAAAATCAACTTAATCGTTACCGCTTCGTTGGTTTTGAGCGTGGTAGTGTTGATTTCGGACTTCAGGGAAAAATCGCCGACTGTGCCTGAAAAGGAAGCCGGTTTTCCCGTGGGAAGCGGTTTTACATCTATCGTAACAGGCTGGGAAACAAGTTCTTTATTCACTTCCCGAAAAGTATCGAAGAAATCCTCGAAAATACTTCTGCCGCCGCCGGACTGGTTTCTGACACGAATAGTTGTCTGAACCTTAGCGCTTCCGATAGTCAGTTTACCGGATCGTTGCGGATAAAGTACCGCCTGGCGCATCACCGCAGCGTTATAATTACGTCCGTTGTAGTTTTCCAGTATCCATTGCGTATTTTTCTGTTCAATGTCCTGTGAAAGGAAATCTTCAAATTCGGGGAATTTAACATTTTCCACTCCCGCAATGTCCACTGCCGTATAAAGTTTGAACGTAACGAGAAATCCTTCCTGCTCATAAACGCTTCTGTCCGAAACAATCATGCGCACAAAAATATTATCGCTGCTAATGGCTGCTGAGCCGGTCTGCTGTCCGTTATTGCCTCCCGATTGCTGTTGTCCGCCGCCTTGAGACGATAAAGTCTGATCTGCGGGCAAGACATTAATGGTCATTGAATTGGATTTATATTCCGAATTACCAACCTTTATTGAGGCAGGTTCAAACGTGAATGTCCCCTCTTTCTTTGCCATCACAATATAGGTATAAGTCACTGTATTAGAGGATTGCTGCCCGCTACTACTGATACTCGTAACGGAACTCGTCCCAACGCTCGGACCCATCAAAATATCAAAATTCTCGGATATGGCTGAAGGGATTCTTAATTCGGTGGCGTTGAGCACATTCACTATATATTGCAGCCTGAACTGGGCACCCAGCGCAACCGACGGCGGAGCCGACGCCTTGAAAGTTACATTCTGCGCTTCCAAGACTGCCGACGATGCGATTGTCAATATTATTAATAAAACTGCTTTCTTCAATATCATAATTATCAATATCTTACCATTGTTTTTCCCGTTTGCGGCTTTGCTGTTGCTGCATTTGTATTTTCTTCACTTTTTCCTGCGTATCCTTTTCGTCCTGCAGAAAAGCGTCCAGCATCTGTTGCGCATTGTCGCGGCTCATCTGTTCGTTTGGCTGCTGCTGCTCTTGCGTTTTTTGTTGCTGGTCTTCTTTCGGTTGCTGCTGCTGATCCTGGTTTTGTTCCTGTTCCTGATCTTTCTGATCTTGTTGCTGTTGTTCGTCCTTGTTCTGTTCGTCCTTGTTCTGATCCTGATTCTGGTCTTGCTGTTGCTGGTCGCTCAGCAATTTCTGCGCCAGCGCCAGATTGTAGCGCGTTTCGTCGTCTTTCGGATTGAAACGCAACGCCTGTTTGTAGGCGTCCACGCTTTTCTGGTATTCTTTCGTCCGCATACCGATATTTCCCAGATTATGAAATACTTGCGACAGTTTTTCCACATTTTTCGGGTTTTCCTGCAAGATGCGCTGCGCCTGACCGGCAAGCAGGTTGTACTGTTCGGCGGCTTCGGGATATTTCTCCTGCCGGTACAGCGTATTCCCCAGATTATAAATACCTTCCATGGAGCGCGGATTGACTTCGATACTCTTGCGATACTCGATTTCCGCTTCGGTGAATTTCTCCTTTTTATAATAGCCGTTTCCCTTCCGGATGTCGCTGCGTTCGGCTTTCTGGGCGGTTGCCTGCACAGCCGAAAAAACGAACATCAGCGCCATGATTTGTATAATTCCAAGTCTATTCATACGACAAAGTTACGAAAAAAGTTTTACTTTTCTGAAAATTCTGTTTTTACGCTCAAAAATCAACAATTCCATGACCAAAAGCGCCAGGGCAATCCAGGCAAGGGTCGGGAATTGCTCGTCATAATCCGAATAGACTTTGCTTTCCACATCGGATTTTGCCATTTTATCCAATTCGCCCTGCAGCGCTTTCAACGCGCCGTTTGTATTGTCGGCTCTGACATACAAGCCGTTACCCGCCTGCGCGATTTCCTGACACATGGCTTCGTTCAATTGCGTAATCACTACATTTCCCTGATTATCACGTAAATAATCATTTCCTACCGGAATGGGACCGCCTTTGGGCAATCCGATTCCGACGATATTTACTTTTACGCCCTTTTCGGCGGCTGCCTTGGCTGCCTGCACGGCGTCGCCCTCGTGATTTTCGCCGTCCGTAATTAAAATGATGGCTTTTGACGACTTTTCGTCGGGCGTAAACGAGCGCATTGCCAAGTCAATAGCGGCGGCGATGGCTGTTCCCTGCGTCGAAACCATGGACGGATTGATGGAGGAAAGGAACATTTTGGCGGAAATGTAGTCAGACGTAATCGGCAACTGCGTAAAAGCGTCGCCCGCAAAGACAATCAAGCCCATCTTGTCGTTGTCCAAATCGTCCGTCAGGCGCGAAAGCATCTGTTTCGCCTTTTCCAGCCGGTTGGGCGTGATGTCTTCGGCAAGCATGGAGTTGGAAACATCCAAACAAACCATCACTTCAATTCCCTGACGCTTAACGGTTTCCAATTTCGAGCCAAACTGCGGACCGGCGATGATAAAAATGACCAGCGCAATCGCCGCCAACAAGAGGAAGTATTTCAGTACCTTGCGTTTAGGAGATGTTTCGGGCATCAACGTCGAAAGCAGCGACGGCGAACCGTATTTTTTCACGGCTCTTTTCCGCGCATTTACTACATATATATATAACACTGCTAATAAGGGGATTATCAGCAATAAATACAGAAATTCGGGATGTGCAAATCTAAACATAACTTCTCATTTTTTTACGGTATATTCCTCAACACAGTGTTTCTGAGCAGCAATTCCAGCGCCAGCAGCAGGAAAACGACCAGCGCGACGGGCATGTATTCTTCCTGTTTCTTGCTGAATTGCTGAACGTTGATTTTCGTTTTCTCCATCTGGTCAATCTCGTTGTAAATCGCCAGCAAACTCGCATTGTCGGTCGCGCGGAAATACTGACCGCCCGTGACGGAAGCAACCTGTTGAAGGGTCGGCTCGTCAATATCTACGGGAACTTGCTGAATCTGAACGCCAAACGGCGTTTGAAACGGAGCAGGCGCCGTACCGCGCGTACCTACGCCAATCGCATAAATGCGGATACCGAATGTTTTGGCGATTTCGGCAGCCGTAACGGGCGCAATCTCGCCCATGTTGTTCGAGCCGTCCGTCAGGAGAATAATCACTTTCGATATGGCTTTGCTGTCCTTGATGCGGCTGACCGCGTTGGCAATACCCAGTCCGATAGCCGTTCCGTCCGTAATCATACCGAAGTTGATGTCTTTGAAAAGATTCAGCAGCACGGCGTGATCGGTGGTCAGCGGACATTGCGTAAAACTCTCGCCGGAAAACAGAACCAGCCCGATATTATCGTTCGGACGACCGTTGATGAACGTTGCCGCCACATTTTTAGCGGCTTCGAGGCGGTCGGGTTTCAAGTCCATCGCTCTCATGCTGGTCGAAACGTCGAGCGCCATCATGATGTCAATTCCTTCTGTATCACGGTTTTCCCAACTGTTCGTGGATTGCGGTCGCGCGAGAATCACGACGATTAACGCCAGCGCAATCACTCGCAAAATAAACGGTACGTGCCGCAGTAAAACTCTTGCAGTTACGGTTTTACCGTCGCCGAATGCCTGCATCGTCGAGACCTGCATACTTGCCTGTTTCGTTCTGAGTCTCCAGACGTACCAGGCGATAAGCGGTATCAACAGCAACAATAAATATAAATAATTCGGATGTGCAAATATCATATTATTAATTATTTAGAGTTGTTTCATCCATTTTATCCGCCTCCGTCTCAACGGGTTGAGGAGGGGCTTCGATTACGATTCGTTTGGTCTTTTCTACGAATAACTGTGCATTGAACATCGTTAAATCGTTTTCGTCGGGCAGCGGATGCAGTTTGGCAAACTTCACGAAATCAGACAATTGCAATATCTGTTTCAAGGTATCCCACACTTCCTTGTTGCCCGGTTCCTCGTCGCGGATGATATCCAGAATTTCGGATGTCGTCTTTTCCAGAACTGAATTATCGTAACGGGCTGTAATATAACGTCTTAACGTATCCGTAACTTCCGTGTAATATTCCTTGTTGCGTCCCTGTTGCCACAGTTTCTGTTCGCGAATTTCCTTTAACTCCCTGATAGCCTGCTCGTGCGGCGGAAGTTTGGAAACGGGTTCCTCTTTTTCTTCCTTCGGCTTGCGGTTGCGCATTTTTTGCAGGAAATAGCCGATTACACAGATTATAAATAATGTAAAGAGCACGCCGTAAATCCATGCGTACCAGTCGGATAGCACGAACGGCGCCCGCCAAACATCCTTTATATCAAAGTATTCTTCGGGATTATCCACATTCACGTCGGGCGAAACCACTTTCAGCGCTACCTGATTGGAATACAGCGTGTCCGCGCCGTCAATCACGGGAAACATCGGCAGCAAATAAAGCGCCGAATCGAAGGACGTAATCAGCAGGTCATAGTTGATGGTCATCCGGTTGTTGTCAATATCGGCGGTATCCGGCGGCATAACCATCAATATTTCAACGCCTTGCATCAGATATTGTCCTCCTTCGGGCAGCGGAATCAGCACCTGCCTGTCGCGGTCGGTCGTAACGCCGAGATGCAACATGGTTTGTTCGCCGATCAGGATGCTTGCCGAATCGAGTTTCACATTGACCAGCGTACGCTGCGCCTGCACGCCGGAAACCGGCGGCAATAACAGCAGTAAAGCAAAGATAATCAATGTAGTATGACGTTTTATATTGTTCATTGTTAATTTCTTTTATGAAAAAGCGCCAGTAAAGACTTCACATAATCCTCTTCCGTCCGCACCGAAACATAATCAACGTGACATTTCTTAAAAGCCTGAATCATATCGTTTTGGCGATTGTTCCACCAGGTTCCGAAGCGGTTGCGGATGGTTTTGGACGACGTATCAATCCAGCGTTCCGCGCCTGTTTCGGCGTCGAGCATTTTCATCAATCCGACCGACGGTAGTTCCGTTTCGCGACGGTCATATACCTGAATAGCAACGACGTCGTGCTTGCGGTTGGCTATCGTCAGCGCGTCGGAATAGTTGCCCTTGTCAATAAAATCGGACATGAGAAACGCCGTGCAACGCTTTTTCATCGCGTTGGTCAGGTATTTCAACGCCTGCCCAATATCGGTTTTCCTGTTTTCAGGCTGAAAATCAATGATTTCACGGATAATATAGAGAATGTGTTTCCGTCCCTTTTTCGGCGGAATGAATTTTTCAATCTTGTCCGAAAAGAAGATAACGCCGATTTTGTCGTTGTTTTGGATCGCGGAAAAAGCCAGTGTAGCAGCGATTTCGGTCGTAACGTCGTTTTTCATCATATTGACCGTTCCGAAATCCTTGCTGCCGGATACATCCACGAGCAACATCACCGTCAGTTCGCGTTCCTCTTCAAAAACCTTGATGTAAGGGCGTGCATATCTGGCAGTTACGTTCCAGTCTATATCGCGAATATCGTCGCCGAACTCATACTCGCGCACTTCGCTGAACGCCATGCCGCGCCCCTTGAATGCCGAATGGTATTCGCCCGCAAAGATATTGCGCGAAAGTCCGCGCGTCTTGATTTCTATCTTCCGTACTTTTTTTAATAATTCGCTTGTTTCCATACTTTTAAGAGAAGAGAAGCCCCTCTCTAATTCCCCATCAGGGGTGGATTGTTAAATTCTGTTTTTTGCTCCGTTAGGAGCTGTATATTGGTAGAAAAACGATGCCAAATCTCCGTGGCGTGCCGTAGGTACGCAATTTTTAATCTGAATCTCTTGGCGTACCTACGGCACGCTTGTGGGTGGATAACCGCGTTTCTACCAATCTATTGTCCCTAACGGGACATTTTTTTAGAAAAATCTCAAAGAACTTAACTCCCTCACCAAAAGGGAATTTAGGGGGCTTTTAGGGAACTTCAACTTTATTTAGAATTTCACTGATAATTTCTTCGGAAGTGAGATTGTTTGCCTCCGCTTCGTAACTGAGACCGATGCGGTGGCGCATCACGTCGAAACAGACGGCGCGCACATCTTCGGGAATCACGTAGCCGCGCCGCTTGATGAACGCAAAAGCGCGCGCCGCCAGCGCCAGATTGATGGACGCACGCGGCGAAGCCGCAAAGGCAATCATGTTGGAAAGGTCTTTCAAACCGTACTCGTTGGGGGTGCGGGTCGCGAAAACGATGTCCAGAATATATTTTTCGATTTTCTCGTCGAGATAGACGGAACGCACGATTTTACGGGCTTCGATAATCTCTGCCGTATTCAGAATCGGCTTATTATCAATATTTTCGCCCGAAATATTTTGCCGAATCACCTGACGTTCTTCCTCTTTCTTCGGATAATTGATCACTACTTTCAGCATGAAACGGTCCACCTGCGCTTCGGGTAACGGATACGTACCTTCCTGTTCGATAGGATTTTGCGTCGCCATTACGAGGAACGGCTGCGGCAATTTGAACGTGGTTTCGCCAATCGTAACCTGACGTTCCTGCATGGCTTCGAGCAGGGCGCTCTGGACTTTTGCCGGCGCGCGGTTGATTTCGTCCGCCAGCACGAAATTGGCAAAAATCGGTCCCTGTTTCACCGTAAATTCTTCGTTTTTCTGACTGTAAATCAGCGTGCCGATGACGTCGGCAGGCAACAGGTCGGGGGTGAACTGAATACGGTTGTACTTGGCGTCAATCAGTGAAGCCAATGTTTTGATTGCCAGCGTTTTGGCAAGTCCCGGTACGCCTTCAAGCAGAATATGCCCGTCGGAGAGCAGCCCGATCAGCAATGAATCCACCAAATGTTTTTGACCTACGATTACGCGACCCATTCCCTGCGTAATCATATTCACGAATGCGCTGTTATTTTCGATGCGCTCGTTTAGTTCTCGTATATCTACTGTCTCATTCATAGATTAGTAAATTATTTATGATTGTTATTATTTCCTTTTGCTTTTTCTGTTTCGGGGTGCAAAATTAGAAATGTTAATTCAGAAAACTAAACTTTTCCTGTTAAAATATGCTAAAAGAATCCGAACGAAAATATAAAAAATGTTATACTTACGGCACGTATTCGTCCGAAGCATCTGACTGTGAGTTGTTTTTGCGTAATTCCCGCTGTTTATAAAAGGCTTTTTCGACCGATGATTGGCTGTTGGGATTGATGTCGTAAGTCTTGGTCGAAGGTAAACGCAATTCCACGCCGAGCGGAATACGGTTGAAATCAGGTATCTTGCTCTTATTCAATTCGTAAATATAAACCCAGAATACTTTGTCGCCGTAATATTCCAGCGCAATATTCATCAAGGTTTGCCCTTGCCGGGTCCGTATTTGTGCGGGAACCGTTTTCGTATTTGTCGTGGCAGTGGTCTTTGTGTCCTCCGCCTTTTTGTTTTTGTCGGCTAATTCCCTGTTTTTGCGCTCTATTTCTGGATTGGGCTTGTCGGCGCGTTTGGGCTGTTCCTTTTCCGTTTTCGGCGTCTTCGGCGTTGTCGCCAGCCAGTCTATGACCCGTTTTTCATCCTTGCCCGTATCGGTTTTATTGCCCGTATTTTCGGTAATAATCTGTGCCGTATCTGCAACCGCAGTGAAAACAGAATCCGTCGTACGGGTCGAATCTCCCGGCACGACGCCCAGCGGCAGCGGCATCTGATAGTTCGGAGCGTCAGTTACTTGCGCTGTCATATCGCCTCCTCCGGAAGAAGTGAAACCGCCGTTATTCGAGTTGAAATGCAGAAAAGCATACGTACCGACGCCTACGCCCGCTATAACCAATAAAGGCAACAGCAAAAACCACAACCAAAGCGGCAATTTTTTAGAGGAGGATGGGGTTGTAACCGCTCCCGCCAATTCCAATTCCAATTCCGGTTCCGATTCCTGAGAGATTTCCTTATTTTCCTGAATATCAATCTCCTGATGGACAAATCTTGGCGGTTCTGTCGCTACAGGCTGCGGAACGACAATTTCTTCGGCAAGTTCGGCGTATTCTTCTTCCGGTTCGGGGAATGAATGAACCTGATGCCTGATTTCCTCTCCGTCGCTTTCTATCGTAACAATCGGGTTGATATAATCGTAATATTCGTGCTTGATTTCATACTCGGTATAGTCGGTTGCCGGCGGCGCCTCGGTCGCTTTCGTTTCTTCGGCGGATTCTACGGTAACAATATCCGTATTTTCCTCTTTTTCAGGTGTTTCATCCACAATGGATATGATGGATTCTTCCGGTTCTTCTTCGGCAAATTCGGGAACAAACTCTGCTTCCTCATTCTCGAAACTGCTTACAAAATCATCTTCATCATCCTGAATATCAGCGATTCCGCGGTTGAAAGGATAATCGTCGGCGGTTTCAACCGGTTCGAGGAATGCAAACGGCTTATTGATATTCTCTTTCAACTCCTTGTCCGGAATGAAGGACAGTTTGTGGTGAGCCGGTATCATGAATCGCTCGCCCGTCTGGATATGAACGCTTTCGCGCTCCCGCACCAGCACGACTTTGAACACCCCAAAGCCTATGATTTTCACCGATTTGTTGGTCTCGATTCCTTTCATCACAAAATCGGCAATCGCGTCAATAAATTTTTCGGCGCTCCTTGCATTCAAATTCGCCTGTTTTGACAGCAGTCCTGCTAAATCGCTTGTATTCAGTCGTTCATTCATTATTATCCAATTTTTTCAAATAACTTCTCCAGTATGGAGCAGGTTTATAAACCGGCGTTAGTTTTGGGGGAATCAGGTATCGCTTCCCATTGGTGGGATTTACGGATATTCTTTCGCCTTTTTTCTTTGCTTCAAATTGTCCGAGACCGTTGATATTGATGCTTCCGCCATTCGTAATAACGTCGCCCATCAACTTATAAAAGGCTGATAATACGTCAATTACCTCTCTCGGGGAAAGGTTTGTTTGTGCAGACAGTGCTGTTACTAATTCGACATCCTTCATTTTTACAATAAGAGTTACGTAGAGCAGTTGCTTCGTTAATTCGTGGCAAAAGTAATCAAAATTTTTTAATTAATGCAAAAAAAACAATTTTTTTTTCTTTTTCGCTCTTTTTTTAACAATTACACCGTTTTTCCATACAATTCAAAGGGGGCGGATTTTTCAATTTTTACCCTGTAAAACTTTCCGGTTTTTAACGGTATATCACTATTAATCAATACTTCCGGATCAACTTCGGGCGAATCAAATTCCGTTCTTCCGACATAAAAATCGCCTTCTTTTCGATCAATGATTGTTTTGAGAATTTTTCCGACCAGTAATTCATTTTTTTCGGCGGCAATTTCCTGCTGAATCAGCATCAATTCGTCCAGTCTTTCCTGCTTGACGGCTTCGGGAACATCGTCCCTGTAATGAAGATACGAATAGACGCCGGTTTCGTGGCTGTATGCAAAAGCGCCCATCCGCTCAAATTTCGTTTCCCGGACAAACGTTTTCAATTCTTCAAAATCGTCGTCCGTCTCGCCCGGATGACCGACCAGAAAAGTCGTCCGCAGATTGATTCCGGGCGCTTCTTCCCTGATTTCCGCCATCAATTTTTGCGTTTCGGCTTTCGTGATATGTCGCCTCATCCGCTTCAACATCCGGTCGCTGATGTGCTGCAAGGCGATGTCGAGATAGTTGCAGACATTGTCCCTTTCGCGCATCACACGCAGCAAATCCATCGGAAAATCAGCGGGATACGCATAGTGTAACCGAATCCATTCGATTCCCTTGACGTCGGAAAGCCGTTCGACGAGTTCGGGGAGCGCCGCCCGTTTGTAAAAATCCCTGCCGTAATAGGTCAAATCCTGCGCTATTACTTGCAGTTCCTTCACTCCGTTTTTCGCCAGCGATCGCGCTTCGGCAACGATTTCTTCCATCGGGCGGGAATGGTGTTTTCCCGTCATGAGGGGAATGGAGCAGTACGAACATTTTCGATTGCAGCCTTCGGATATTTTCAAATATGCATAATGGCTTGGTGTTGAAAGCCTTCGCTCGTTTGCCAAATCATCGCGGTATGCTTTTCCGACATCCTTGAGTATTTCTTTCCAGTTGAATTTTCCGTAGAATTTGTCAACGCCTTGAATTTCAGTCTTCAAGTCTTCGGCAAACCGCTCCGAGAGGCAGCCCATCACGAACAGTTTCCCAATTCGTCCGGTATTTTTCGCCTGTTCGAGTTCGAGAATCGTGTTCACGGACTCTTCCTGCGCCGCTCCGATGAAACCGCAGGTATTGACGATGACGATTTCGCCGTTCACTTTTCCGGGATCGTGCGCCACCGTAAATCCGTTTACTTCAAACTGTTTCATCAATAATTCGGAATCAACCAGATTTTTGGAACAGCCGAGCGTGATAATGTCAATTTTATGCTTTCTCATTCACCAAACAGCGAATTTACAAATTCTTTCCGGTTGAAAACCTGCAAATCTTCCGCCCGCTCGCCCAGACCGATGTATTTGACGGGTATTTTGAACTGGTCGGAGATTCCTATCACGACGCCTCCTTTTGCCGTTCCGTCCAATTTCGTGATTGCCAGCGCATTGACTTCGGTTGCAGCCGTAAACTGTTTCGCCTGTTCAAAGGCATTCTGACCGGTTGAACCGTCCAGTACCAGCACTATTTCATGCGGCGCATTGGGAATTACCTTTTGCATCACGTTTTTGATTTTCGTCAATTCGTTCATCAGATGAATCTTGTTGTGCAACCGTCCGGCAGTGTCAATAATGACAACATCCGCCTTGTTTGCCTTGGCAGAATTGAGCGTGTCGAACGCCACGGAGGCGGGGTCGGAACCCATTTTCTGCTTGACGACCGGAACGCCGACCCTGTCGCCCCAAGCCATCAGTTGCTCCACGGCAGCAGCGCGAAACGTGTCCGCAGCGCCGAGATAGACCTTCAAACCGTTTTTCTTGAAATGATAGGCGAGTTTACCGATGGTGGTCGTCTTCCCCACCCCGTTAACTCCCACAACCATAATCACATAAGGTCTTTTTTCTACGGGCACGACGAAATCGTCGGCATCGTCGGAGTTGTTTTCCGTCAGCAGCGCGGCAATTTCTTCGCGCAAAAGCGTGGTCAGTTCGGCGGTGGTAACGTACTTGTCGGCAGCAGCGCGCTTCTCGATCCGGCGGATAATTTTGAGCGTCGTTTCCACGCCGACGTCCGACGTAATCAACACTTCTTCCAGGTTGTCGAGTACCGCCTCGTCAACCTTGCTCTTGCCCATCACGGCATGCGTAATCTTGGAAAAGACGCTTTCCTTTGTCTTTGAAAGCCCCTTATCCAGCGTATCTTTTTTCTCCTTGTTAAAAAAACCGAATATTCCCATTTTTTTCTTTTACACAGTAGGGTGCAAAGATACAAAATTTTTCCCGATTTCAATGTTTTTTGAAAAAAAATGAAAAAATATTATTGAATGTGAAAAATTATAAATATCTTTGCCTCAAACAAAACGGTTAAAACTATGAAACGGTTATCTTCTATTCTCATGAAATCAGCATTGCTGTTCGTACTGGGTTGTTCATCGGTTCCCAAGGCTACGGAAAAGAATCCGACCCTGTTTGTGGGGAAAATAATGTATATAGGTAGCGGAAATCCGGCTCAGCGAAATGGAATTTCATTCAATGGAACCATTGAATTCGGAGTGGAAATTTCCATAAAAAACGAAGCGACGCAGGCAACCGTCAAAGCAACTTCCGGAAAAAACGGTTTGTTCTACACCAACCAAATTCAGGAAGGCAGATACAGTATCAGCGAACTGTTTCTCAAGAAAACGGCTATTGATTCGGCATTTTCTACAATTTATACCCTGCCTCAAAACTTGCTGTTTGAAGTCGTCAAGGGAAAAGTGAACAATGCGGGAACAGTTATCTGGTTAAATACGAATAACAGGCATAAAGTCGAGCAAGTATATGATTCAACGGAAGTTAAGGATGAATTTATCAAACAGTTTCCCAAATCGCCCTGGAACGGTCAGGAGTGGGTAAATTGCAAACTGACGGGCGATACCGCTTATTACGTAAAGAGCAGTTCCGGAAAAGATTCCATGTTGCTATCCGTCCCTAAAACGATGCTTGATGCTGTGCGGCAGGGGATTGAATCAAATGTTAGAGCGCAAATGGATGAACGCCTTTCAAAAGGTGATACCACTTATTACGTAAAGAGCAGTTCCGGGCGGGATTCCGTTCGCATCACTATTCCCAAAGAATTTCCGGATAAACTTCGGGAAGATATGGAAAATCGTGCAAAAGCAAAACTGGATGAGTTGAAAAATCCTGAATAACAGGGAGATACTCCTACGGAAATCCGTCTTTTCAAAACGTTCAAACACTACTGAACGGCAGCAATTGATTTCACTCCAAAATCGAAATTTTCCGAATTTTCCACCATTTTTTTGTTTTTTGCGTTATTTCGCTTACTTTTGTCCGTCGGCAGCAGACCGGTCTGTCGCTCGTGTGAAAGAAAACGGGAGGAAAGTCCGGGCAACGCAGAGCGCCACGCTTCCTAACGGGAAGTTGTTCGCGAGGGCAAAGTAGCGTAACAGAAAATAACCGCACGCCGCAAGGCTGCAAGGGTGAAAAGGCGAGGTAAAGGCTCACCGCTTCCGGCGGAATCCGGGAGGTCAGTACGTCTCGTGGGTTGTAAGGTCAAATAAACCGGCGTATGTAGAGTGGCTCGCTCGATGTCGGAGGGTGGACTGCTAAAAAACGGAATTTGTCGGCGACGGCAAATCCAGATAAATGACAGACGCATCAGCGCCGCAGGGCGTGGTGGACAGAACCCGGCTTACAGGTAGGCTGCCAATTTTTTTTGTTGAATATAAACGGATTATGACAGAAAAAAACAAAGCGAACAAAGACAAAAGTGCAACAAATGGCTTTTCGTCTTTTAAAAATTTTTTCTTCGGCGAAAAAAATATTTTTGTCAGGATAAGCGAATGGATTACATGGTTCATCCGGTTTGTAACCTATGACATTTGGCGCCTGAACGGCAGCGAATTGACGGGGTTGAAAAGCACGTATATCCATGTTACAAAGACGGTTATCCTTGCCGTTCGGGGCTTTAAGCGGGACGAGATTGATACGCGGGCTTCGGCGCTGACTTACAGCACGATACTGTCCATTGTTCCGCTACTCGCCGTTATCGTCGGCGTTGCCACGGGATTCGGGATGCAGGATACGGTGCGCGCGAGCCTTTACTCTTATTTTTCAGGGCATACGGAAGAGTTGGGAAAAGTGTTCGAGTTTGTCGAGAACTACTTGACGCTGTCGCAGAGCGGCATATTCATCGGTTTCGGCTTGCTGTTTCTTTTTTACACGGTTTTCAATCTGATTTCGACGATAGAAATTACGTTCAACGAAATCTGGCAAGTCAAGCAGCAGCGGTCGCTGAAACGGAAAGTAACCGGCTATATGGCAATGTTTATCATACTGCCCGCCCTGATAACGGTTTCGAGCGGTTTGTCGCTGTTCATTTCGACGCTCAGCAACACATTTATGCAGGAATATGTGTTTCTGACGCCTGTCGCGGATTTTTTTCTGCGTCTGGCGCCTTACGTGATTATCATCCTTTTTTTCACGGCTCTTTACATGATTGCGCCAAACACGAAAGTCCGGTTTCTCAATGCCCTGGCGGCTGGATTTGTGGTTGGTCTGGCGCTTCAAGTATTTCAGTATCTGTATATTAGCGGCGTAATCTGGGTCAGCCGCTACAATGCCATTTACGGCAGTTTTGCGGCGTTGCCGTTGATGTTTCTGTGGCTGCAACTGTCGTGGATTATGATACTTTTCGGCGCGGAAATAGCCTACGCTTCGCAAAATGTCGAGAAATTCAGTTTTGAGCGCGACAGCAAAAACGTCAGCCGCCGCTACAAGGATTTTCTGACTTTGCTCGTCATGTCAATCATCTCCAAACGGTTTGAAAATGAGGAGAAACCGCTTACGGCAGACGAACTTTCCAACGAAACGCAAATTCCCATCCGCCTGACAACCGACATTTTATACCTGCTGCAGGAGTTGAACATCATTTCCGAAACGCATGATCTCGAAGACGAAAATGTGATTTGCTATCAGCCCGCGCTGGATATTAACCGAATCAGTGTCAGTTACTTGCTCGAAAAAATAGACGGGTATGGCTCGGAAAATTTTTACGTGGATATAGACGACAGATACAATCAGGCATGGCTTGCCCTGCTGAAAACTCGCAAGGATATGTATTTCTCTAATAATGAGACGCTTTTGAAGGATTTATGATTTAATTTAATTGGGGAAAAGATGATATTTTTGTGCTGATTTTTCATATCCACAAATAAAAAAATGTAAATCTTTTTGTTGTTTCAAATTTGTTTTATACATTTGCAGCGAAAATAAATCTTAATTCAAAAAAAATGACGACACGGAGGAATTTCTTAAAAAGTGCGGCTATGGCTTCGGCAGGGCTGGCGATGGGCAGCATAAAACTCAATGCGGCAAGTTATAAACAGATTATCGGTGCGAACGGAAAAGTCAATCTCGCTTGCGTGGGCATTGGTTTTCGCGGGAACGAGATTATCAAGGAATTTGAAAAAACGGGGCTGGCTAATGTGGTGGCTTTGTGTGATATAGATATGGGAGCGCCTCATACGCAGGAGATTATGGCTAAATATCCGAAAGCCAGACTGTTCAAGGATTTTCGCGAAATGTTTGACAAGATGGGCAATCAGTTTGACGCCGTTTGTGCGGGCATTCCCGATTTTGCGCATTATCCCGTTGTGATTCATGCGATTAAGGAAGGAAAGCACATTTATGTGGAGAAACCGATGTGTCGGACGTTTCAGGAAGGCGAACTGATGATGCAGGCGGCTAAAAAATATCCCAAAGTGGTTACGCAAATGGGCAATCAGGGACATTCGGAAGGCAATTATTTCCAGTTCAAGGCTTGGAAGGAAGCGGATATCATCAAGGATGTTACGGCGGTTACGGCTCACATGAACTCGGAGCGCCGCTGGCACGGGTGGGACTCACGCATTTTCAAATATCCCGACCCCGACCCGATGCCGCCCGGAATTGACTGGGATACGTGGAACATGGCGGTTCGCTATCACGAATACAACGACAAGTACCATCGCGGCAACTGGCGTTGCTGGTATGATTTGGGCATGGGCGCGCTGGGCGACTGGGGCGCGCATCTGATTGACACGGTTCACGAATTTCTGGAACTTGGTTTGCCTTACGAGGTTAATCCGCTGTTACTCAAGGAACACAACGATTATTTCTACCCGAAATCTTCGACGTTGCAGTTCCGTTTTGCGGCGCGTAAAAATATGCCTGCGCTGGATATAACGTGGTACGACGGATTGGATAATATTCCGCAAGTTCCTGAGGGCTACGGCGTTTCGGAGATTGATCCGAATATTCCGCCCGTTGCAGGCGGAAAGTTACAGCCGCTGAAACTGAATCCGGGCAAGGAAATATACAGTAAGGAATTGACATTCAAGGGTGGATCGCACGGCAGCACGCTATCCATCATTCCCGATGAAAAGGCGAAAGAAATGGCGTCGAAACTACCCGATGTGCCGAAATCGCCGTCCAACCACTTCGCCAATTTCCTGCTCTCCTGTCAGGGCAAGGAAAAAACACGCTCTCCGTTTGAAGTGGCGGGACCGCTCAGTCAGGTATTCTGTCTCGGCGTGATGGCGCAGCGGTTGAATACGAAATTGGAGTTTGATACTCAAACAAAGCAGATTACCAATAATAAATTTGCCAACGCCATGCTGGTGGGCGAACCGCCGCGTTCGGGCTGGGAAAGTTATTATGAGATATAGCATTTTGTTTTCATGATGATTTTACATGAATAATATTCAAATATTGGATATTTAGAAAATTCAGTTTTCATTAAATTAGTGTTTTGGTTGGAAAGGAGGCTTGTGATAAGTCTTCTTTCCTTTTTTATAGTATTCCGGGCTAACTGCCACATTTTAATGTAATTATCCTGATTTATTGCCGACTTCACCAAAGATATTTCAAAACAGCCCCAATTTTTTCCTTCATCGGCAAGGTCGCATCTATCCAGTTGATTTTGAAGCCTCTGCGCTCCATCCCTCTGAACCATGTCATTTGACGTTTGGCAAATTGGTGGATGGCGATTTCGAGTTGCGTAAACATTTCGTTGTAAGACAGTTC
>JAITMT010000266.1 GCA_031277235.1 Tannerella sp. | reverse complement strand
CTTGAAACGAACGTTGGGGGTAATGTAGAGAGTATGCGTGTCATTAAACGATTGGATTTATTTCTGTTACAGACATTTCTGCCGTTATTTGTGATGACGTTCGGGATTTGTCTGTTCATCTTTTTGATGCAGTTCCTGTGGATGTATATTGATGACATGGTGGGAAAAGGCATTGAAATTCATGTACTTGCGGAGTTATTTTTCTATGTGGCTCTGACTTTTATACCGCAGGTGTTGCCGTTGGCGATTCTGTTTGCTTCGCTGATGACGTTCGGCAACATGGGCGAGCAACTCGAATTGCTGTCCTTGAAGGCTTCGGGCATATCGCTGGTGCGTATTATGCGTCCGCTGATTATTTTTTTGATTCTTGTCTCTATCGCGGCATTCATTTTTCAAAACGATATTATTCCCAGATCGCAGGTTAAATATATAACCATGTTGACTTCTATCAAACTGAAATCTCCCGAACTGGAAATTCCCGAAGGTACGTTTTATACACAAATACAGAACAGGCGTCTTCTTGTCAGGAAGAAAGATAAAAAAAGCGGTTTGCTGAAAGGCGTGTGGATATACGATTACGCAGATGGAGACAATCCGCGCTGGATAGTCGCCGATTCCGGAAAAGTGAAAACATCTACCGACAAGAAATTCCTGGTTTTGACGTTATTCAGCGGTGAATCGTTTCAGAATCTGAACAGCGGTCGCACGCAGGCGCGCAATTCCAAAGTTGCGGTCCCTTACCGGCGCGAATCCTTTGACACAACGGAGATATTGATAGAATTTGACGCCAATTTCAATATGCGCGACGAGTCCATGTATTCCGACCGCTATATCGGAAAAAATCTTTCCGAATTGCGTCATTCCATTGATTCACTGACCATAAGACTCGACAGTATCAAGCGGCAGGAATCACAGATTTTATACGATCAGTCGTCCTATCGCAGGACGTTGCCCGTTGAGCAAAGGTTCAACGCTGCCGATTCGATAAAAAAAACGGAACTGCCGAAAGAAAAACCGGTCAATTTCGACAGTCTCTACAACGCCTCCAAGCCTAACGTAAAAGCCTCTTTATTAAACTATTCCAAAGACAGGATTCAAGCATTGCAGATGAATTACGGCGGTAAAGCCGAAATGCTGAAATTCGATGAAAAAGATATGCGCTGGCATCATACGGAAATGCACAAGAAATTTACGCTTTCGTTTGCGTGTCTCATCTTTTTCTTTATCGGCGCGCCTTTGGGAGCGATTATCCGCAAGGGTGGACTGGGGGCGCCAGCCGTGATTTCCGTGTTCCTGTTCATTTTTTATTATATTATTAACAATATTGGATATAAAATGGCGCGCGACGGCGTTTGGCAGCCCTGGGAAGGGATGTGGCTCAGTTCGGCAGTGTTGTTGCCGCTGGGTATCTTCTTGACTTACAAGGCTGTAAATGATTCGGTTATCCTCAACGCCGAAACGTATCTGGACGCTGTCAAGCGATTCTTGGGCAAACGGGAATATCGCAAGATTGATAAAAAGGAACTGGTGATGGAAATACCTGATTATAACTTGATTGCGACAGAACTGTCCGGTTTGAAGGCGAAAAGCGTTCAATACATCGCCCACAACAGGCGCTGGCTGAATTATCTGACTTTCTGGAAGCAGGGAGGTATTGACTATGAGGCAAAAACGATTTCGGAAGACGTCGAGGAGATAGTCGAAAAACTGGAAAATTCGGACAAAATTCTCGTGTTGAACAAAACGATGGATTTTCCCGTGATTAAAAATTACCGGCTATTGGATTTCACGATTACGCCCAAACTGGGAACGGTGTTGGCAATTGTTTTCCCGGTTGGCGGAATTCTCTATTTAATAGCGACTTATAAACGAAAACTCTTAAAGCAGGACGTCGCCGTAACGGCGAAAGTCTGCGATGAAATAAAGGAATTAATCATTGATAATTAGAATATTGAAAAATTAATATGGAAGATTTTGTATTGAACAAAATTCCCGAAGCGATAGAAGATTTTCGCGAAGGGAAATTTTTGATTGTGGTGGATGATGAAGACCGTGAAAATGAGGGCGATTTCATCATAGCCGCCGAAAAAATAACGCCCGAAAAAGTGAATTTCATGCTCACCAACGGTCGTGGAGTGCTGTGTGCGCCGATAACGGAGGAGCGTTGCGAGGAATTGGACCTCGAAATGCAGGTGGTAAAGAATACTTCGGTACTCGAAACGCCGTTTACGGTTACGGTGGATAAGATCGGAGATGGCTGTACCACAGGCGTTTCCATCTACGACCGCGCGCAAACGATTCTGGCGCTTGCCGACCCGCGGACAAAACCGTCCGATTTGGGGCGTCCCGGACATATCAATCCGCTGCGCGCCCGTTCCAAAGGCGTGTTGCGGCGTGCAGGGCATACGGAAGCGACGATTGACATGGCTAAATCAGCCGGTCTTTATCCCGCCGGAGCGCTGATTGAGATTCTGAACGAGGACGGCACGATGGCGCGGCTTCCACAATTGATGGAGATGTCAAAACAATTTGATATCAAGATAATTACGATAAAAGACCTGATAGCCTACCGGCTGAAAACGGAGTCGCTGGTGGAAAAGGGCGTCGAGGTAAAAATGCCTACAAAATATGGTGATTTTCACCTGATTCCGTTTCTCCAGAAAAGCAATGGATTTGAGCACGTCGCCCTGATAAAGGGCGAAATCAAACCGGACGAGGCTACGCTCGTGCGCGTACATTCTTCGTGTGTGACGGGCGATATTTTCAGTTCGCAGCGTTGCGATTGCGGCGAACAGTTGCACGAATCCATGAAAATGATTGAAAAAGAGGGCAAAGGCGTTGTGCTGTACTTGATTCAGGAAGGGCGTGGAATCGGTCTGATGGACAAGATAAAAGCCTATAAATTGCAGGAAATGGGGCTGGATACGGTGGACGCCAACCTGCACATCCATCACAATGCGGATGAACGCGACTATGGCGTGGGAGCGCAGATACTGAGGCAGTTAGGTGTCAGTAAAATGCGACTAATCTCCAATAATCCGGTAAAGAGGGTAGGCTTGGAGGCTTACGGACTGCAAGTGGTGGAAAACATCCCGATTCAAGTCCAGCCCAACCGATACAACGAGTTTTACCTGCGAACCAAAAAGGAACGGATGGGGCATGAATTGAAATTGTAATTATCCAGACAGACTCATTATCACAGATTTATCTGTCTTCCCTTAGGATATTTCACGGAATAGGCGATACGATATTCCTTGCTTTCGCCGGCTGAAAGATTGGTTTCCCACGTAACGACGCCCGTTTCTTCCCGGTTGAAAGTCGGCTCGGTCGTTTCCTTTTTCAGAAACTCGACTTCGATATCCTTTTGCTGCGAGATGGGATACTGGTCTTTCAAAACAAGGTAAACCGGTTTGTTCTGGTTGTTTTTTACGGAAATTTTATACGTCAAGGTAACTTTCGTATCGCTGCTCAAGAGTTTCACGGACGAAAAATCCGTCATTTTTTCGCGTTTTACAGTGATATTTTTGTCTGTCCCGAGCGTCACGGAAAGAACTTTTTGCGCCGACTGCGTGTTGAGAAAAGTTTGTCCCACAAAAGTTCCGTCGTAGGTTATATTCGCCAGTCCACTAAGCAGATTCAACTTTTCCCAATCGGTAAATTCGGCGATCAGATAAACGTTTGCATCCAATTTTGGAGCGCAATAATATTTATAGGAAGCCTGCAATTCATGTTTGGTAAGATCAATAATCTGTTCCTTTCCGTTTCCGGGAATGGTGTACGGCAAATCAATTTTATATTCTTCGCTGATTTGTTTTTCTTCGGAAATGACATAATCGTCCATCTGTTTGGTAGTTACCAGAATAACTCCGTTGACTGCGCGCGAGCCGTAGATGGCAGTCGCCGATTCATCTTTTAAAATTTCAAAATTTGCAATCATTTCCGGCGAAATACTTTGAAGATAATTACCTTCGACAGGCACGCCATCCACGAGAATCAACGGTTCACTATCGCCGGTCGAACCTGTCCCTCTTATAAAAATTTGCGGCTTATCTTTCTGTACTTCCAACTGATCTTGACTTACAGCCGGTTGTGCATACGAAATTGTATTTTGCGTCACAGCATGTTGCATACCCAGTGGCGCATAGGAAACATAATTCAAAAACCACGTTTGAAACAGTGGAGCGTCTTTTCCCCGCGAAGGCTGTGCGGTAGAAAGCGTAATTTTCACCTTTTCCCAGTCCAAACCTGTTGTTTGGCGCACTTTTGAGCGGCGTTGCAACACAACAGGTTTGTCCGTTGAGGCGATATTCATATCGTAATAGGGCGTCCAACTTGCCGCCAACGTATAGTAAGTAACTGTAACGGAAGCATTTACCGACACGGGCGCTAAAAGCGTAAGTTTGAGAATCCCGCTGGGAGGCGTGTTTTTACTGCTTTCCTGCTCCAGTTGCGCGTTGAGGCGGCTGAGAGTTTCCGTCAGTTTCTCCTGTTTCTTTTTATCATCATAAATCGCTGTTTCAAAGGTATTTGCCTTTTGGCTGTAATAATCGAGATTTTGCGTAATCTCGGCAGTGGTTTTTCCTTTTTCAACAACGCTGAGATTGGTTTCAATACCTTTTTTCAACAGTTGATAAGCCGTGGTATTGACGTCTATGGACGTTTGAATACCAGCCATTTCCGCATTGCAGGCATTGATGGAATCCTGCAATTTTTTCACCCGTTCGGTTTCCGACTTTTCCACCAAAAAATCGGTAGAAAATTCCGAGGAAGACACAACGATGCTGTTCGAAACATTGATTTTCAAACTGTTGAGGTCAATCACGGGACTCAACCCTTCGAGCGTAACGGTATTTTCACCCGCGTTCAGGGCGACGGTTGCGGTATGCGTGAGTTCAGCCCCGCTGAAAAACACGGTGGCGCCGCTCAATTTCATTTTCACGTTTTCGGCATAAATATTCAACGCCGAAAATATCCCCAAAAGCAAACATATTTTTTTCATATTGATGATTATTTTGTGCAAAGATACATGAAATATTTTGAATTACGCACAGACATTACCTCAAAAAATCTCTCCCATCCCACAGTAAATTGCGGATCAAGCCCGCAATGACGAAAGTGTGAAAAATAAAACCATCGGAAAATAAGGTTTCAAAACTTCGCGCATTTTGCGGTAGGCGATGGTAATCTGGTTTTCGACCGTCTTTTCGGAAATGCCCAATTCCCGAGCGATTTCCTTCTGTTTCATCCCGTCTATCTTGTGTTTGACAAATATTTCGCGACATCTGTCGGGCAACGTATTCAGTGCATTTTCAAGGATTTCCTCAATGGAATGCTCGTCAAATAAACCGTCGTCCAACACTTCCAGCGAGTCGAATTTCATTTTCAGCGACAGTTGCATTTCTTCCTGCATCCCTGCTACGGCTTTCTGTTCAATCACTTTACTGCGCAGATAATCAATACATTTATTCTTCACGGAGCGAAACAGGTAGGCAACCATGTTGATGCGGTGCAAATGCTCGTCGTATCGGGGAAGCAACTGCAAAAACACGTCCTGCACAATATCTTCGGCGTCGTCTTTCGAGATGACATACTCGCGGGCAAACGATATTGTACGCGCATACCACTGTATATAAAACTCTTTGAATGTCACTTCATTGGCTGCTTTCTGTAAGAAATGAAATCACCATTTCCATCAATTTGTCCCTTTCGGATTCGTCCTTGATGGTTTCGCAGGGAAATCCCAGTATAAAAGTCTTGTAATCAGCGCCTGAGTAGGCAACTCCCGC
>JAITMT010000190.1 GCA_031277235.1 Tannerella sp. | reverse complement strand
GCTACACCGAATGTAGTAGATATTTTGGAGACGCAATTCCGTCGGGATGAGCGTGTTATACGTTTTTTGACATTCCGTCAGGACAAGTTTGCCGCCGAATACGCCGCCAAACGCAGAAGCCTCAAGGCGCCGAGCGGAAGTGTCCGGGAAACCCCTCGAAAAGAGGTGAAGGAAAAGGAGATTTTACCGAAAATAGACGAAATAATTATTGAAGAAGAGGAGGATTAAAAAATATGGCAACAATGCAAAATGCAGGTCAGAACAGTTCTGAAATCAGATACCTCACGCCGATGTCGGTGGACGTAAAGAAGAAAAAATACTGCCGTTTCAAAAAGAGCGGCATCAAATACATTGACTATAAAGACCCCGAATTTTTGAAGAAATTCCTGAACGAGCAGGGAAAAATCCTTCCCCGCCGCATCACGGGAACATCGCTGAAATTCCAGCGTCGCATAGCGCAGGCAGTGAAAAGGGCGCGCCACCTGGCGTTACTCCCCTACGTAACAGACTTAATGAAATAAATTTTAACGGAAGGAGACAGAATATGAAACTTATTTTGAAAGAAGACATAGCCAACTTGGGCTACAAGGACGAAATCGTAAGCGTGAAAGACGGTTACGGACGTAACTTTCTAATCCCGACGGGTAAGGCTGTTATCGCATCCGAGCCTGCAAAGAAAGTACTGGCTGAAAATTTGAGACAGCGCGCCCACAAACTGGAGAAAATCAAAAAGGACGCGCAGGACATTGCAGCCCGATTGGATGGCGTTTCGCTCGTAATCGGTGCAAAAACAAGTTCTACGGGAACGATTTTCGGCTCGGTTTCAAATATTCAGGTAGCGGAAGAACTGGCAAAGAGAGGATTCGAAATAGACCGAAAAATTATTTATATCAAGGATTCCGTGAAGGAAGTAGGCAACTACAAGGCGCAAGTACGTCTGCATAAGGAAGTTGCGGTAGAGATTCCTTTTGAGGTGATTTCCGAAAATAATCCGGCGTAACGACTTACGGAACAAAAGTAAAAGGAGGGCTGTCTTGGAAATTTGGACAGCCTTCTTTTTTGTTGCATATCCGTCGCAATGGATTTCTAATCCATTGCTGAATAATATCAGGATTTGAAATCCGCCAAAAATAAAAGATGTTGAAAATAGAAGGATTATAAATCCTGATAATAAAAACACTCGGATTACAAATCCGAGTGGACAAAGGTTACTTTTTTCTAACACCTGGCTCTTAATGTTTTGTGGTTTACGTAAAAATTTGTATCTTTGCGACTTATTAAGTGATTCGGCGCCAAGATGAAGAAATTTGTTTACATATATATCTATCTTATTTTCAATATATTAACGCTTTCCGCACAGAAAGATTTTACGGTAGTCATTGATGCCGGACACGGAGGCAAAGACCCCGGAGCACGCGGGGCTACAGTCAAGGAAAAGGCAATAAATCTTGCCGTTGCATTGAAATTGGGCGGACTGATCGAGCAAAACAATAAAGACGTAAAAGTCGTCTATACCCGTAAAACCGACGTATTTGTAGCACTGGACGAACGCGCCAACATCGCCAACCGCAACGAAGCCGATTTGTTCATCTCCATTCACGTAAACTCCGTGAAGAAGGATAAAAAACCTTATGGCGCAGAGACTTACACCCTGGGACTGGCAAATTCGGACGAAAATCTCGAAGTGGCGATGACCGAAAACTCGGTTATCTTGCTGGAAGACGACTATCCCAAAAAATACAAGGGTTTTGACCCCAATTCGGCGGAATCTTACATTATGCTGGAGATGGCGCAAGGCAAGCAAATGGAATACAGCATTTCGTTAGCCTCTGAAATTCAGCAGTCTTTTCAAAAAAACAAGCGGCGCAACCGGGGCGTGCGGCAAGCCGGATTTCTGGTATTGAAGCGGACGACGATGCCGGGCGTATTGATCGAACTGGGTTTTATCACGAATCCGGCGGAAGAACGTTTTCTCGCCTCGAAAAATGGACAAACCGTTTATGCACAGTCTATTTACGACGCTTTCAAGCGTTTCAAGAAAGATTACGACCGCAAAAACGGCGCTATCAAGGATAGTAAACCGGTGGACGGCGGAACGTTAAAAACTTCATCCACAGCGGTTGAAAAACCAAAAACGGATAATAAGCAAAATGTAGAGTCAGACGATGGAGTTACCTATAAAATCCAGATTCTCACGTCCGACAGGAAACTTTCGCCTCAAGGCAAGCAGTTCAAAGGCTACGGAGAAATTTCGTACTACGAGGAAAACGGAATTTATAAATATACGTATGGAGAAGAAACGGATTATCAGGAAATTATAAAAAAATGGAAGAAAGCCTCCAAAGATTTCAAGGGTGCTTTCATCATACGGATAAAAGATGGAAAAAGATTAAAAAATTAAAATACAGATGATTATGAAAAAGTTCTCGAAAGAAATAAAAATTGGTTTGGCTGCCATTGTCAGCCTCGTGCTGTTATATATAGGTATCAACTTTTTGAAAGGCATTAACCTTTTCAAACCCGCGAATTATTACTACGTGGCGTGCAATAATGTGGCGGATATTACGATTTCAAGCCCTGTATATGTTGACGGCTTCAAAGTTGGGCTGGTGCGCGCGATGAACTATGACTATGCTTCCATCGGCAAGATTACGCTGGAAATCTCGATGGACAAGGGAATGAGAGTCAACAAAAACAGTTATGTGTCCATAGAATCAACCATGCTGAGCGGCGCACAGTTGCATCTGAAATTGAACAAGTATGTAACCGAATATCATCACCCCGGCGACACGCTCGAAGGACGCAACAAAGCCGGTATGATGTCGTCCATAGAAAGCGAAATTTTACCCGACGTCAAGAATCTGCTGCCGAAACTGGATTCGATACTTGTCGGTCTGAATACGCTGATAAACAGTCCGGCGCTGGCAAATTCGCTTGCCAATCTGGAAACGACAACGCAGGGACTGACCGTTGCCACCCGCCAGTTGAACACGGTGCTGCAAGGCGATTTGCCGGAGATAACCGGCAATTTGAAATCAACAAGTTCCAACCTGTCCGTTTTCAGCACGAACCTCAACGAACTGGATTTGCGGCAAAGTATCAACAGCCTCAATGGGTCGCTGGGCAATCTGAACAGCATGACGCTGCGGTTGAACTCGACGGACAATTCTTTGGGTTTGCTTTTGAACGACACAACGCTCTATAAGAATCTGAATTTCACGCTGGAAAACGCTTCGGGATTGCTTATTGACCTGAAACAGAATCCTAAAAGATACGTGAAGTTGTCCCTATTTTAGTAAAGTTGAATTTTCCAAATTTCCGGAAGCCTGTTTTTGAAATTTAGACAAATTCTAAATGATGGAAAAGTTTTCTGAACCGGGCAAATGGCGTAATTGTTTGATTGTATAAATATTTTCGATTTTTTTAAGTTAATTTTAACAAATGACGGTTAGATATTCAATCAGCCGCAAGAACATTGATAAGCAAACAATGTTGGAATGTATGGATTTATAAATATTTGATAATGAATTTTTTATATGTAAATTACTGAAAAAAAAGCCAAATGGGAAAATTGAAATTTCCCGGAAAAATTTCCGTTTTTTTTTTCGGAAAAAAAGTTTCACCTTTGCAAAATCAAAATTGAGATATAAAGAAAGATTTATGTATAGAAAAATAGAACGTGTATGCAGAAGGATATAGTCAAAATGTGGGAAGACTGTCTGACGGTCATTCGCGATATTGTGCCTCAGGCGGCTTTTGAATCGTGGTTTAAACCGATAATTCCTCTATCCTGTGAAGATCAGAAGTTTACGATACAGGTGCCCAGTCATTTTTTCTACGAATACCTCGAAGAAAAATATGTGAACGTGTTGAAAATGACCTTGAACCGTATCTTTGGAGAGGGTACGACTCTGAAATACAGGGTAATGGTGAGTAATCAGGAGCGGGTTCCCAACGGCAATTCGGTCATTAATCAGGGTATTGGAACCAAACTCTCTACCCCGGTCAAGATAGATGTAACCAAAGCGCCCGGACCGTTTCCGGTTTCTTCGCAAGATCTTGATCCCCAGTTAAATCCGCGATATACTTTCAACAACTTCTGGGAAGGAGAAAGCAACAAATTAGTGAGAGCCGTTTCCGAAAAAATAGCATCCGAACCGGGAAAAACAGCCTTTAATCCGTTGTTTATCTACGGTCCTTCAGGCGTGGGAAAGACGCACGTGTGCAATGCTATCGGAGTGAAAATCAAGGAACTGTATCCGGAAAAGCGCGTTCTGTATGTTTCCGCCAATCTTTTCAGGCTTCAATATACCGATGCGGTACGCAAGAACACGACCAATGACTTTCTGAGTTTCTATCAAAGCATTGACGTTCTGATACTTGACGATATTCACGAGTTTATAGGTTTGACGAAAACGCAGGAGCATTTTTTCCAGATATTCAAGAATTTGCATCAGTTGAACAAACAGTTGGTCTTGACTTGCGACCGCGCGCCCGTAGATTTGCAGGGACTTGAAGAACGCCTGATTTCCCGCTTGAAATGGGGCATGACGGCACAGATCGAGCGACCGGACTTGAATCTCCGCAAACTGATTCTGCGCAATAAAATCAGCAATGAAGGATTGGACATTCCGGACGAAGTCGTGGATTTTATCGCGGAAAACGTAGTAAATAATGTACGCGATTTGGAAGGCGTGCTTGTTTCACTGATAGCCAATTCCGTAATTAACAATAAAGACATTGATATTCAACTGGCTAAGTATGTTGTCAGTCAAATGATTCGTTTGGAGAAAAAGCAGGTTACGATAAAAATGATTCAGGAAACGGTGTGCCGCTATTTCAACATGAATGAAGATTTGCTGCAAACGAAATCGCGCAAGCGGGAAATCGTCATGGCACGCCAGATAACGATGTATTTTGCCAAAATCTATACCGATTCCTCCCTGGCGCACATCGGAAAGGTAGTTGGCGGCAAAGACCATGCGACCGTGCTTCATTCGTGTAGAATAGTTAAGGATCAGATAGATATAAGCAAATCGTTCCGTTCGACCATGGAAGCGCTGGACGCCTGCCTGAAAAGTTAGGTTATAAAAAAGGGTAATTCATCCTGCACTTGATGCGGAATTTCCCCGCAAAAAATACTTGACGACTCAATAATACCCAAATTTGGCAATCCGTAAAATTGCATCGCCCGATAGAAAGATTAGAGCCTCCTCTAACCTCTCCGAAGGAGGCTGGGCTGTCAAGTTCTAAAATTATATTTGTATTTCAAACCTCCTTTTCACCCAATTCAATAAACAGGACGACCCCAGTAGCCGATGGATTATCCCGACCGTCACCTCATTACCTCATTTTTGTTGGTTTCTGTCGTCATCAATTGAATGAGGTAATGAGGTTAAATATGTATCGTATCTGCTTGCTACTGAGGTTTTTTAGGTCTGTAAAAACCGATCTCACAATTAGAACTTGACAGCCCCGTCCAATGGCTTGAAAAGCCAGATTTTCATAACCGCAAGTGAGCGACCGGTGTCATTCCGTTAGGAATGTATCGCTCGGTAGAAAGGCAATCCACAAACAGGATGCATTCCGTACGGAATGCAACCGACAATGGAATATATTTTCTACCGAGCGACGCATCCTTGACGGGATGCTGATGATCTTTATGTATAATCTTAAAATCAAATTATACCTGTTTATTTATCGGAGGATTGCGGGATATCCCGAATCAAGTTCAGAGTCAGCCCGCAATGTAGTTTAACCTTTGCGATTAAATATCCTTCACTTCCCAGCCCAGCGCGCTGGCGCCCAGAACGGCGGCATCGCTGTCTTTCAGTTGCGAGACGAGAATTTTGGTCTTGCCCTGAAATACTTTCAACACATTGCTTTCCATGGACTTGCGAATCGGATTCAGCAAAATATCGCCGGCATTGGTCAGTCCGCCAAATAAAATAATGGCTTCGGGACTTGAAAACGCCACAAAGTTGGCAAGCGCTTCGCCCAAAATATTGCCCGTATATTCAAAGATCTCGATCGCCAGTTGGTCGCCCTGCATCGCCGCTTCAAACACATCTTTCGACGTAATTTTTTCGGAATCAAGGTCGTGCAGGAGGCTTTTATCGGAGCGTGTACCCAGCATTTCGCGTGCCGTGCGTGCTACGCCGGTCGCCGAGCAGTAAGTTTCCAGACAACCTTTCAGTCCGCAACCGCACAGGCGTCCGTTCTCCTTGACCCGCACGTGTCCCAATTCGCCTGCAAAACCGTCGTGTCCGTA